>NZ_JBZXDO010000013.1:0-122452 GCF_058725505.1 Serratia sp. A07 | reverse complement strand
TGAGTAGGTTGTGATCTCAGATTACAAACCGGCCAAAATAATTGTCGCGAACCGGCCAGATTAATTGTCGTCAGATAGGCCAGCTCCCTGCCGTCGGGCAGTTCAATGCAACGGCGACCATTCAGGCAGAAATTCAATAAACGGATATTTCAACGGTAGCGGGCCGTGCCCGGCGTTTAACGAGAAGGAATAAAGTATGGGGAAGGTTATTAGCGGTATCAGCTGCAAATTGGCGCTGGCTGGCCTGTTGCTCTTGGCCATGCCGACAGCGCAAGCCACATCAAAACTCGTCATTACCGGCAACATCAAAGCGGCGCCCTGCGAAATCGACGGCGCAAACGGCTCGATTTCGGTCAATCTGGGGGATGACATTTCCGCCGCCGTCCTGGCGACCTCCGGGGCCTCCAGCCCTTGGGTGGAGTTCCCTTTGACGCTAAAAAACTGCCCGAGTACCACCACGTCGGTTGTCGCGACCTTCAGCGGGACGGCCGCTGAGGAAAGCACCAGCTTATATAAAAGCACCGGCGGTTCTCGTCGGGTCCAAATTGAATTGCAAAACAACCAGGGAGCAAACCTGGGCAATGGCAAGAGCATGACCCAGTCAGTTAATCAGGCGACGCATGAAGCCAAATTCAATTTGCGGGCGCGGGCATACAGCACCAATGGCGGTTCTACGCCTGGCTCGATAGAGGGTGTCCTGCAGGTCACTTTTGTCTATCAGTAGACAAAAGACCGTCCTAAGTGGAATGCTAACGACAGATTTAAGGTGATGATATGAATAGTAATTATCCATCAAGAACGACTTTGGCGGCCGGTAAGGCAACGACGGGGGCCGTGGCCATCATGGAGCCCTGCCTCATCACGGCGTTGGGGATGAGAAATCGCTTGATTGAGTCCTGCGGCCTGCAGCCCGACAACGTTCGGCAGGTGACTAACCTGGTGGCATTGAGAACCTTATTCACTCAGCATGTGCACCGCTTATTGGTGATGGATTTGTGCGGTAAATCAGAGTCGGTATTGGACGGTTTCCGGTTGATCGCTGAAGTCCGCGAAAACTCGCCGGACACCGCGATAGTCATTTGCACGGCGCTGGATGAACCCAGACTGCTGCGGCAACTGATCGCCTCCGGCATCAGCGGCCTGATGTTGAAGCAGGAGCCGGCCATTGCGTTGACTCACTGCGTCCAACAGGTTTTGACGGGCTGCAGCAGTTTCAGCCATCGGGTGCGTCAACGTCAGTTGCATGAAGCGACGGCTGACAAGCCCCTGACGGCGAAGGAGTTGGATGTGCTGACCCAGCTGTTTTCCGGTAAAAGCGTAACCAACGTGGCGTTAACGATGTGCCGTGATATACGCACCGTCAGCACCCATAAACGCAATGCGATGTTGAAGTTGGGATTTCACAGCGATGGGGAATTGTACCTTCAGGGGAAATGGATGGCTGCGCAAGGTTCATCCTTTGTTCGCTAGGCATGCGCGAAATGCCTTTCGGCTAAGCAAGCACAGGAGCAGATTATGCATTTATGGCGTCAGCAACCGCTGAACATAGCGATAATGGACAGATGTCCATTAACGTTGGAAGGGTTGGCGAGTTTTTTAAAAACGCTGCCAACCCAGGCAAAAGTCGTCGTAAAGGAAACCAGCGTCCGCGCGGTGGCGGACAGCGTGGTCTATCAGCAGGCCGACGTGCTGATTACCGAAATGGACGGCGAAGATGAGACCGTGGCTCAGGGCAGAGAAACATTGCTGGCTCTGAGCACGCAGCTGCCCGACTTGCGGGTAATCGTCTATACCTGCTGCCAGAATGCAGAAGAGTTAGGGCGCCTGTTGAACCAGCCTAATGTCAGCATCGTTGCCAGAGATGACGCTTTGCCGCTGGTGGCGGAGTTTTTTAATCGCGTGTTGCTGGGGGAACGTGTGTTGAGTCCGCAGATTGGGGCTTTTCTGGCGCCTTCCGTGAGTGGAGAGGAGGTTAGCACGCGAAAGTTGACCCGCTGTGAGAGCGACGTTTTGGCCTTTTTGTTTAACGGTATGAGCCTGCGGCAAATCGCCGAGTTGCAACGCCGCAGCATCAAGACGATCAGCGCGCATAAATGCAGCGCCATGCGTAAATTGCAGGTAAAGAATGACAGCGAACTGTTTTCTTTGCACGGCAATATTACGCGGCAATTGGGGGGGAAATGGTCAAAGGGGACCTAGCTTTTAATGAAAGGGTATGGCGTTATGATTTATCGGCAGGTTTACCGCTAGCATAACCAGTGCGGCGTGCCCCTGGGCGCTGAGGCATGAAAAGCAGCTCGGCGTTAAAGTCGTGCTGGAGTAGGCCGTTAATGACGTGCCGGGCTGCATCTTCCCATCTGATGTTTGTACCAAACTCGATGCGCTGTTTAGCAAAGGACGAGATCCCGCCTAGTTATTCTCATTGTGAGATTAAATGCTGATTGCGCGGAATCGTTCTACGTTGGTCGCGGTGTAGATCACCGTATTCTGGATATTTTTGTGTCCTAAATAATCTTGAATCAAACGCGTATCGATCCCCTTATCCGCAAGGGCGTAGCCGCAGGAGTGTCGCAACATGTGAGGATGGACCTGAACGCTAATACCGGCCATTTCGCCATACATTCTCATTAATCGATACAGCTGCTGACGTGATATTTGTCCGCCGTGGCGCGACAGGAATAACCATGGAGCCTCTGCGTCAGGATAGCTCGTCCGCTGGGTCAACCAATGTAACAGCGCCTGCCGTTCTCGCGGTTGGA
Organism: Serratia sp. A07; assembly: GCF_058725505.1. Lineage (NCBI taxonomy): Bacteria > Pseudomonadati > Pseudomonadota > Gammaproteobacteria > Enterobacterales > Yersiniaceae > Serratia > Serratia sp. A07. The sequence goes on along the minus strand of NZ_JBZXDO010000013.1, from coordinate 119,693 downwards.
TCGGATGCTGAACGGAAAACCCGTTTTTCAGCCGGGATATATGGATCCGATTGGAGGTAAGATCAATATCCTCCAGGCGTAAAGCACGCAGTTCGCTAACCCGTAAACCGTGAATAAAGCACATTAATAGTAGACAACGATCTCGAATGCTATTTTTCCCCTCATGCACGGCAGCAATCAGCTGCTCAATTTCAACCTGACTGAGAAATTTCCTTTTTTTCATTTTTCTTTCCTGCGTCTTTGATGTTGGCGATTTCTATCATGAAGTTTTATTAAAGCATTGGAGCATAATGGGCGGCAAAGGAAATAAATAATTTCATTTATTAATAGATGGTTTTTTTATCTTTTCTATTTTTTCATTTTTCAAGTGAATATATTTTTTGTTTTATATGGTTATTTAATTTATTTCATGAGGCTATTTAATTAGCGAATATTTAGCATCTCTGTAAGAGCCTCATGGAGAGTTTGCATCCGTCAGGCAACCACGAGATACCCTCTCTCTCTGATCGGTGCTTGATAAATTGTGATGAGAATTCGTCTTGATCTCATTCTCACGCCGCTTACAATGCCTGCCAGATCGCGACTTCAGAGGTTTTTTCATGGAACTGCTACGGGTGGTTTATCACCAGTACCGTTGGCCATTTCTGGCTGTCATGGCGCTGACCATGGCCAGCGCCGGTTTAGGCATCGGTATCATTGCATTTATCAATCAATACCTGATGGAGGCCGGCGGCAATGCATTGGCCGTGCTGCCGATGTTTCTCGCCCTGCTGGCATTGCTGATAGCGGTCACGCTGGGCTCGCAATTGGCGCTGACGACATTGGGCCATTACTTCGTCTATCGCCTGCGTGGGCAGCTGGTGAAGCGCATTTTGGATACCGATATTGAACGCCTTGAACAATTGGGTAGTGCCTCATTGTTGGCCAGCCTGTCCAGCGATATCCGCAATATTACCGTCGCCTTCGTGCGCTTGCCTGAGCTGGTTCAAGGGGTGATTTTAACCCTGGGGGCGGCGGCCTATCTGGGGTGGCTATCACCGAAAATGCTGGCGGTCACGGCAGTCTGGGTGGCAGTGACCGTCGTGGGCAGCGGCTGCCTGGTGTCACGGGTTTATCGTCATATGGCCAGTTTGCGTGAGTCTGAAGAGCGTCTCTATCATCGTTATGAGTCGGTGATTGACGGTCGTAAGGAGCTGACGTTGAACCGCAAGCGGGCGCAGGCGCTGTACGAACAGGCCTATCAGCCCGATGCGCAAGCTTATCGCTACCATATCATTCGCGCCGACACCTTTCATTTGAGCGCGCTCAACTGGTCAAATATCATGATGTTGGGCGCGATTGGGCTGGTGTTCTTTATGGCCAACAGTCTGGGATGGGCGGACTCGGCGGTGGCCGCCACCTATTCACTGACGCTGCTGTTCTTGCGCACGCCATTACTGCAGGCGGTCGGGGCGTTTCCGACGCTGGTCAGCGCCGAAGTGGCCTTTAACAAGCTGAAGACGCTGCGCCTGGCCGAGTATCAAGCGGCGTTTCCTGCCGCCGTTGGCCGTTCCTGGCAGACGCTGGAGCTACGCGACGTGGTTTTTCACTATGCGGATACCGAACAGCAGCCCGGTTTTGCCGTCGGGCCGCTCAATCTGACGCTGCGCCGTGGTGAGTTGGTCTTTCTGATCGGCGGCAACGGCAGCGGCAAGTCAACGCTGGCGATGTTGTTGACCGGGTTGTACCAACCGGTGAGCGGGCACATCGTTCTGGATGGCGTCGCACAGACCGCGGCGGATATGCCGGACTACCGTCGGCTGTTTTCGGCGATTTTCACCGATTTTCATCAGTTCGATCGCTTGCAGGGGCCGGAAGGTGGTGAACCCGATGCGGAATTGGTCGCCGGCTGGCTCGAGCGGTTGAATATGAAAAGCAAACTGCAGTTCGACGGCACCAGGGTGACCAACCCGCAGCTGTCGCAGGGGCAGCGTAAACGCCTGGCTCTGTTGTTGGCGGTGGCAGAGCAGCGCGATATTCTGCTGTTGGATGAATGGGCCGCAGATCAGGATCCGCAGTTCCGGCGGATTTTCTATCGCGAGCTGTTGCCTGAATTGCGCGCGCTGGGCAAAACGGTGTTTGCCATCAGCCATGACGATCACTACTTTGAACACGCCGATCGGCTGCTTGAGATGCGCTCAGGCCATTTACGCGAGTTGACCGGCATTGAGCGTGAACACGCCAGCCGGGATTCCGTCAGTAGAATCGGTTAACTCACGCCGGCCCGGGCGAGACTAAAACGGGCCGGTGCTCCCCCGCAGGATTTCAGTACGTCGCTTCATTTTCTCTCCCCCCTTCAGCGCGGTCTGTTGCCGATTTGCCTTATGACCAGTCAAATAATTGACTGCTGAATTATTTACTAGTGGTTTAATTTTGACCTCTCAAGGTGTGGCACACTGCACATTCGTTCGCCTATCAATACAAGTTAACGGCTGCCGATAACAAGGGTATCCACGGTGCCGTCCTTACTGAGGCTGCAGTGCAGGTCTATGGGTAGCAGCAGTTTTTTAAAATGCCATAGGAAAAAACGACTTTATCGATCGTTAAAATAGATCAATAATCTCAATTTGAATGGTTTAATCTATTGGTTGAGGGCGCTGTGGTGAGCAAGGATGGATCAGATATCAAACGTAAAGCATGGCTGTGCGTATTTATCGGGAGTGGGCTGTTTTGGCTACTCATCGGCGCCGTGATTTATTGGTTACTGAATTAAGTAGGTTAAGCAGGAAGGCGACTTGTGAACAAAAAGCAGGCTAAAAACCGTGAGGGCGCACAGCGTCGTGCGCAGTCCAAAATTCCGCCTTCGTGGGTGTTGAGCGATGAGCAACGCGCCTTCATTGAAGACTTGTGGCAGGATAGCGCGCCTGAGCCGGCACGGCCCATCGCCCAACGGCGCTAGCTGATCACGCGGCTGCGGCCGGCCAGCGCGCCGAACAGCATTTGCAAAACGGTCAGGCACAGCAGGACGATCAGCGGCAAACGCCAGCCATCCGTCAGATCGTGCAGCAGGCCGAACAACGTGGGCCCCAGCGCCGCCAACAAATAGCCGACGGATTGCGCCATACCCGACAGCAGCGTCGCCTGATGATGATGCTGACTGCGTAAGCCAAAAAACGACAGTGCCAGCACCAGCGAACTCCCCGCCCCCAATCCGGCAAACGTCAGCCACACCAGTGAACTGGCGGGTTGCACCAATAATCCTCCGACGCCGATAAAGATCAGCAGGGAACTGCCCAGCGCGATTGCCCGCTGATCGCGCGCCCGCGGCAAAATCACCACCATGACAAAGTTGGCGACGATCGCGACCACCTGGTAAACGAACAGCTCGAATCCTGCCTGCTGGGCGGAAGTGCCGTGGCTGGCGGCAAAGGCGCTGAACCAACCGATGATGGTGTAGAAGGCGATCGATTGCAGCCCCATGAACATCGCCACTTGCCAGCCCAGCGCGCTGCCCCAGGGAGAACGATAGCGCTGTGGCTCCGTCGGCTGCGGTTCTTTGGTGGCGGGAGTGGCCGAGCGCCGTAGCTGCGGCAGCCACACCAGCAGCGCCAGCAAGGCGGGCAAACCCCAGCACAGCAAAGAGAACCGCCAGCCGAGGTCGGCCAGGGCAGCCAGCGGCACCGCCAGACCGGAGGCGATGGCAGCAACCAGTGACATCACCGCCGCATAGGCGGCGATCATCGCGGCGGCCCGATGCGGGAAATCTCTTTTCACCAGCGTCGGCAGCACCACGTTGGCGAAGGCAATGGCGGCGCCGATCAGGATGCTGCCCGGCCAGAGCATGGCGTCTTGCGGCAGGGAACGTAGCGCGATGCCGCAGACCAGCAGCGCGAGGGCGAGGCCCAGGGTGCGCTCGATGCCGATGCGTTTCGCCAGCGCCGGAGTCAATGGCGAGAGAACGGCGAACAGGATCAGCGGCAACGAGTTGATCAGGCCGGCGGCGGTGGCGGACAACGCCAGCTGTTGCTGGATCTGCTCCAACAGTGGGCCGACGCTGGTCAGGGCGGCGCGCAGGTTGGCCGCGATCAGCATAATGCCGACGATCAGCAGGACAGGGCGGTGTAAACGGCGACGCGGGGTCGCGGTGGACGTTGGGGATGAAGCGGGTTGCGGCATGGGTTCCTCGCACCAGGGCATGCAGTCAATCAGTGCTGCATGGCGTGATGCGTTGATTGACGTTAACGCTTACGTACCGACAAATTGGCGGTATCCGATCGCAAGTGTAGGGAAGATGGCTCACGCTGACAAGGGGACGGGCCGGCGGGATGATGGCGGTTAACCCCTGCCGGCCGCAGGATAATTGCCATTATGTGATCCTGGTCACTGAGTGAACTAAAAGTCATGGCGCGGGGCGCGCCATGCGCCGCTTTCGCTTTCCTCACCGCCGGCTCCGTGGCCCCCCGGCGTTCGCGCCCGTCATGGCATTTCACTTTTCCCCCTTTCCGCTTTTTGGCTTTTCGATCCGTTTCGATTCGAAAGGTTTTTTGGCGGTTTTTTTGCTAAAACGGGGCTGTAAGCCCGATCACAATTTCATTGCTTTCGCTTTGCTGTAATGCCAGCGCAGTAGAGCGAAAGCCATCTTCTCCCCGGCGATGCCGGAAACCTGAGGACCGCAGCTCATGCCAGTGAATACCGCAAAGCGACGTGAACACATCATCGATCTGTTATGCGAGCACGGCAGCGTACGCGTGGAGCAGCTCAGCAAACAGTTTGCGGTATCCACGGTGACGATCCGCAACGATCTGCGCTTTCTGGAACGAAAAGGGTGTGCGCTGCGCGCTTACGGCGGCGCGATGCTCAATCAGCAATTCGCTTTCGATCGGCCGCTGCGGGACAAAGGGCGGTTGAATCGCGACGTCAAAACGCTGATCGCCAACGCGGCGGCCGGCTATGTGCGCGACGGCGATGCGCTGATCCTCGATTCCGGTTCCACCACCGCGCAGATCGTGCCGTTCCTGAAGGGGCGGCGCGATCTGGTGGTGATGACCAATGCGCTGAACATTGCCTACGAGCTTTCGGGAAACGACGGGGTGGAGGTCATGGTGCTGGGGGGCAGCGTGCGCCGCAACTCTTACTCGCTCTACGGTCCGGCTGCCGAGCAGCAATTGCGTCAGTACCGCTTCGACAAGCTGTTTTTGGGCGTCGACGGGTTCGATCTGAGCGCCGGCATCACCACGCCTCACCCCGGTGAGGCGCACCTCAATCGCGTAATGTGCGAGGTGGCGCGCGAGATTATCGCGGTGGCGGATGCCAGCAAATTCGGTCGCAAGAGCTTTTGCATGATTCGCGAAGCCGGACAAATCCATCGGCTGATCACCGACAGCCGTCTTCCGGACGATTACGAGCGGGCGTTAACCGAGCTGGGCGTGGAGGTCATCATCGCCGATCGGTAGCAGGGCGCCTGCATGGGGGCTTCATGCAGCAGTTGTTACAGCTTGTCGAGCAGCACAAGGCCGGTATGCCGGTCGGGATCTTTTCCGTCTGTTCCGCCCATCCCTGGGTTCTGAAGGCCGCGCTGCGGCAGGCCAAAGCGCGCGGCACGCCGGTATTGGTAGAGGCGACGTCCAACCAGGTCAATCAGTTCGGCGGCTATACCGGCCAAACGGCGGCCCAGTTCCGCGATGCGCTGTGGCGCCTGGCGGATGAGGTTGGCCTGGCGCGCGAGAGAGTGTGGCTGGGCGGCGATCATCTGGGGCCCAACGCCTGGCAAGATCGCCCGGCTCAGGAGGCGATGGCGCTGGCGGAAACCTTGATCGACGATTACGTTCGCGCTGGATTTCGCAAAATTCACCTCGATTGTTCCATGTCGTGCGCCGGCGATCCCTCGCCCCTGGGGGATGCCACGGTCGCCGAGCGTGCGGCGCGCCTGTGCGCGGTGGCGGAGCGGGCCTGGGCGCAGAGCGGCGGCGAAGCGCCGGTTTATGTGATCGGCACCGAAGTGCCGGTGCCGGGCGGCGCGCAGGAGGCGCTGGCGGGTCTGCAGGTCACCACGCCGCAGGCGGTGGCGCAAACGCTGGAAACGCACCGCATCGCCTGGCAAAAAGCCGAGCTGAACGATGCCTGGCAGCGAACTATCGCGCTGGTGGTACAGCCGGGCGTCGAGTTCGATCACCACAGCGTTGAGCATTACCAACCGCAGCGCGCCGACGCATTGAGCCATTTCATCGAACGGCAGCCGGGCATGATCTATGAAGCGCACTCTACGGACTACCAACCACCGCAGGCCTACCGCCAACTGGTGCGCGATCACTTCGCCATCCTGAAGGTGGGGCCGGCGCTGACCTTCGCGCTGCGCGAAGCGCTGTTCGCCCTCGATCGCATCGAGCGTGAATGGCTGGGGGAACGCCAGTCGGCGCAGCTGTGCGCCACGCTGGAGCAGGTGATGCGCGAGCAGCCGCAGCAGTGGAGCCGCTACTACCACGGCACGCCGCACCAGCAGTATCTCGATCGCCACTACAGCCTGAGCGATCGGGTGCGTTACTACTGGCCGCAGCCGCAGGTGCAGCAGGCGGTCGACGGTTTGCTGGACAACCTGCGCCGCAGCCCGGCGCCGCTGGCGCTGCTCAGCCAGTACCTGCCGGATCAGGCGCGGGCGATGAACGCCGGCGAATTGAGCGCCGATCCGCAGGAGTGGGTGCTGCATAAAGTGACGCAGGTGCTCGACGATTATCACGCCGCCTGCTACCCGGAGGGCCGCTAGCATGCCGAACATTTTAATGACCCGTATCGACAATCGCCTGGTGCACGGCCAGGTGGGCGTGACCTGGACCAACACCCTCGGCGCCAACCTAGTGGTGGTGGCCAACGACGAGGCGGCCGCCGATCCGGTGCAGCAGAACCTGATGGACATGGTGGTGGCGGAAGGGGTGCAGACCCGCTACTTCACGCTGCAGAAAACCATCGACGTGATCCACAAGGCGGCGGATCGGCAGAAGATTTTTCTGGTGTGCAAAACGCCGCAGGACGTGTTGACGCTGGTGCGCGGCGGGGTGCCGATCCGGTTCGTCAACGTCGGCAATATGCACTTCGCCGAGGGGAAGCGGCAGGTGCACAAAACGGTGTCGCTGGACGACGGCGACGTGGCCGCGTTTCGCGCGCTGGCGGCGCTGGGCGTGGAGTGCGAAGTGCGCCGGGTGCCGGATGAGGCGGGCGAGGCGATCGGCAAACTGCTCTTTTGAGCCAGGGGGAAAGCATGTTGACGGATGCGTTATTGATTGCGCTGTTGGCCGGGCTGGCGGGGGTTGACCTGTTCGACGGCCTGACCCACTTCCACCGGCCGGTGGTGATGGGGCCGCTGGTGGGGCTGATTTTGGGCGATGTCTACACCGGGTTGCTGGTGGGCGGCACGTTGGAGTTGGTGTGGATGGGGATGGTGCCGCTGGCGGGCGCCCAACCGCCTAACGTGGTGATTGGCGGGGTGATCGGCACCGCGTTCGCCATTCTGACCAAGGCCGACCCGAAAGTGGCGATCGGCGTGGCGGTACCGTTCTCGATTGCGGTGCAGGGCTGCATTACGCTGCTGTTTACGCTGTTCTCGCCGATGATGCACCGCTGCGATCGCATGGTGAAGGAGCTGAACTGGCGCGGCATCGAACGGGTGAACTATCTCGGCATCAGCATCCTGTTCATCTTCTATTTCGTGGTGGCATTCCTGCCGATTTACTTCGGCGCCGATGCGGCCAGCGCCATGGTGCAGAAGGCGCCAGGCTGGCTGCTGGACGGGTTGGCGGTGGCGGGCGGCATGATGCCGGCGATCGGCTTCTCGCTGCTGATGAAGGTGATGATGAAAAAAACCTACGTGGCCTATTTTATCCTTGGCTTCATCTCGGTCACGTTCCTCAAGCTGCCGATCCTGGCGGTGGCGCTGGGTGCCCTGGCGATCGCCCTGATCGACTTCTTCAACACGCAACGCGGCGCGGCAGAGGCGACGGCCCGGCCCGCTCCGCAGGAGGACGCCGAAGATGGCATTTAACGATTCCGACGATCTGCTGGCGCAAAAGGCCGAGCAACGCATGGCGCAGGCGCTGGCCACCAGCCAGGTGGAGCAGGACGACTACCTGGATAACCAACCCGCCGAAGCGCTGACGCGCGGCGACATCAACCGCATGGCCTGGCGTTCGCTGCTGCTGCAGGCGTCGTTCAACTATGAACGTATGCAGGCCGGCGGCTGGCTGTATCAGCTGATCCCCGGGCTGCGCAAGATCCACCGCAACCCGCAGGATCTGGCCAACTCGATGAAGATGCACATGGAATTTATCAACGTGCACCCGTTCGACGTCACCTTCCTGTCCGGCCTGGTGCTGGCGATGGAACAGAACAAGGAGAAGATCTCCACCATTCGCGCGGTGAAAGTGGCGCTTATGGGGCCGCTCGGCGGCATCGGCGACGCGCTGTTTTGGCTGACGCTGTTGCCAATTTGCGCCGGGATAGGCGCTTCGCTGGCGCTGGAGGGCAGCCTGTTCGGGCCGATCGTCTTCCTGCTGCTGTTCAATCTGTTTCACTTCGGCCTGCGCTTTGGGCTGGCGCACTACGGCTATCAGGCCGGCACCAGCGCGCTGGCGCTGTTGAAGACCCACACCCGGCGCATTTCTCATGCCGCGTCGATCGTCGGCATGACGGTGATCGGCGCACTGGTGGCCTCGTATGTGCACCTGTCCACGCCGCTGGTCATGCATGCCGGCAAGGCCAGCGTGGCGCTGCAGACAGACGTGTTGGACAAGTTGATGCCCAACCTGTTGCCGCTGTGCTTCACGCTGCTCATTTTCTTCCTGATGAAGCGCGGCTTCTCGCCGGTGAAGCTGATTGGCGTCACCGTAGCGATCGGCGTAGCGGGCAAATTTATCGGCATTTTGTGAGGAGTGGGGTATGCCAGGCATTGTGATTACCGGCCACGGCGGCTTCGCCACCGGGCTGTTGCAGGCGGTGGAGCAGGTGGTGGGGCCGCAGCCGCACTGCGCGGCGGTCGATTTCCCTGAACAGATGAGCACCGCGCAGCTCAACGACGCCTTGCGCTCGGCGCTGGCGGCGGTGGCGCAACCGGACGGCGTGGTGTTTCTCACCGACATGCTCGGCGGCTCGCCGTTCCGCAGCGCCTGCGAACTGGCGGATGCGCAGGGCGATTGCGAAGTGCTGACCGGCGTCAATATGCAGCTGGCGGCGGAAATGATGCTGGAGCGCGACGGGTTGAGCCTGGATGAGTTTCGCGAGGTGGCGCTGGCGTGCGGCAAACGCGGCCTGACGAGCCTGTGGCATGAGCGCCGCCGGGTGAAATGCGAAGACGTGCAAACCGACGGCATCTGAACGAACGCCGTCGGTCTGCGGGTTATACCGGCAGCGGGCTCAGCGCCAGGCGCGCCGGTTGATCTTCGCTGCGGCTGAAGCGCCAGCAGGTCTGGTGGTACTTCGCCACGCTGTTGCGGTGCGCCACGCTGATCAGCGTTACGTCCGGCAGTTCATCCACCAGCAGGCAGTACATCAACTGTTCGGTTTCGTCGTCCAGCGCGCTGGTGGCCTCGTCGAGGAACAGGATGCTCGGGCGAATCAACAGGGCACGAGCGAACGCCAGCCGCTGTTGCTCGCCCGGCGACAGGCGATGGCTCCAGTTGGCGGAGGTATCCAGCCAGCGCTGCAGGTGCTTCAGGCGGCAGTTTTCCAGCACCCGCATCAGCTGCGGATCGCTGTATTCCGACGCCAGGCTCGGGTAGCTCAACGCTTCGCGCAGCGTGCCGATCGGAATGTAGCTGCGCTGCGGCAGGAACAGCGTGTTGGCGTTGGCCGCTACCCCGATAGTCCCCGCGCCGTAAGGCCAGATACCGGCGATGGCCCGCAGCAGCGTCGACTTGCCGCAGCCGGAAGGGCCGACGATCAGCAGGCGTTCGCCGCGTTGCAGCGTCATCTCGGCGCCGGCCAGCAGCGGCTGGCCGTCGGGCAAGTTCAGGCTGAGGTTATCCAGCGTTAACGGATGGGCGGTCTCTTCCCGCAGCTGAACGCCGCGCGGCTGATGATGCACCTGATCGACGGCGGCGTTGAAGCCGGCCAAACGGTTGACGCAGGCTTTCCAGGTCGCCAAATCGTTAAACGCGTCGATAAACCATGACAGCGCACCTTGCACCTGGCCGAAGGCTGAGGCTATCTGCATCAGGCCGCCCATCTGAATGGCGCCGGAGAAGTAGCGCGGCGCGGCCACCAGCAGGGGAAACACGATGGCGAACTGGCCGTAGAAGTTGGTGGCGATGTTCAGCCGCCGGGTGATGCGCATAATTGCCCACCAGTTGCTGCGAATGGTGTCGAAACGATCGCCCAGCTGCTGCGCCTCGCGCGGTTCGCCGTGGTACAGCGCGATGGCGTCGTTGTTTTCGCGGATGCGGATCAGGCCGAAACGGAAGTTCGCCTCGTACCGTTCCTGATTGAAGCCCAGCATGACCAGCGGTTTGCCGACCCACCAGATCAGCAGCGATCCCAGCACCGCATACAGCAGCGCGAACCACACCATATAACCGGGCAGCGTGATGGCGTGCTGGCCGAGCGCGAAGGTCATCGGCCCGCTGACGTGCCACAAGATGTCGATAAAGGAAAACAGCGTCACCAGGCTGGAGAGCAGCCCGAGCGACAGCGACAGGGTATATTGGGTCAATACGTTGAGATCTTCGGCAATACGCTGATCGGGGTTATCGACGATCTGCTGCTGCTCGGTGTGGTAATACGCCTGGTGCGCCAGCCATTTTTCCATGAACTTTTCCGTCATCCAGCGCCGCCAGCGCATCTGCAGCCCCTGAGTCAGGTAGATCTTGTAGACCGCCAGCACGATGAAGATCAGCGCCAGATAGGTAAAGCGCCACAGCTGCGCCTTGAATACCGGGTAGTTTTTGTTCTGCAGCGCATCGTAGAACACCTGGTTCCATTGGTTGATCTGCACGCTGATATAGACCAGACCGAGCGACAGGACGACGATGGCAATCAGCATCATCCAGGCGCGCCATCGCTCCTCCGACACCCAAAAGGGTTTGATCAGCTGCCAAACGGCGTGTTTCTGCAAGGGGGTTGCGTTCATAGCGACTCGTTAATTGCGGCATTTTGTTCAGCATGGGCCGCGGGCCGGTAACAAACAAACCGCGACTGTAAGCAGTTTTGACCTCGCTAACCGTTTGAAATAAGGCGGTTGAATCGTCAGCGGTGCGCAGATGGGCGCAATTGCGGCATACACTCCGCCGCCGGGCGGTTATACTGGCGCCGAATTTTTGCAGAAAGGATAAACGATGAAGGCTTGGGTTCCCCTGTTGCTGACCTGCGGCGTCTTCGCCAGCGCCCGGGCCTGGGCGCACATTGACGAGCCGGACATCGCCGCCGACTGCCAAAAGGTGGCGAGCTACGCCGAGCTGGGAAAAAAGGCCTATCAGCGGCAGGATTACGCCAAAGCTGCCGACATCTTTCGCGATCAGGCGGCCTGGAGCGAGTTTTGCGGCCTGAGCGAGCAGGCCGTCGCCACGGCCTACAACAACGTGGCGCTGTCGCTGATGCACGCCGGCGAATTGCTCAAGGCGCAGGCCTATCTGGCGCTGGCGCCGCACGATGACAAATCGCAGCACAACATGAGCCTGTTGCGCCAACGGCTGGCGCAGCGGCCGCAGCCGCAGGGGCCGGGCGGCGTGTATTGGCAATACGCCGGGCGCGGCGTGTGGAGCGAAGTGGTGGTGAAGCCGCAGGGCGAGCGCTGGCTGATCGATTTCTCCGGCTACGCCATGCCGCAAATGGGGCTGTATTACGGCCCGAACATGGGCGACTTCACCGCCGAACTGCCGATCGAGCACGGCAAAGCTGTTTATCATCAGCATGACTCGGAAAGCGCGCAGGTCTGCGACGTCACTTTGGCGTTTGGTGAGCAAGCGCTGGAGATGCACACGCGCGGGGATTGCGGGTTCGGTCACAACGTGCGGGCTGAAGGGCGGTTCGTACGGGTCGAATGACCCGCCCCGGCAGTCGGGGCGAGAAAGGTTGGTTACGCCAGCGCGGCGGCGCCCAGCAGGTTTTTCCAGGCTTCTACATTACCCAGATAGTTGCCGGCCGGCAGCAGATGCAGGCGGCCTTCGCTGTCCTGTAGCGCAAAGGTCGGGAAGCCCTGGCCTTGCACTTTGGCCAGCAGCGCCCGGCTTTCCGCGATGTGTTGCGCGGTCGGCGCGCCGCTGCTGAAACGCATTTCGGCGATAAACGCCGCCGAAGGCAACCCCAGCTCTTTCGCCAACGCTTCCAGCACCGGCGTGTCGGCGATGCGTCGGCCTTCCTGATAGTGTGCCTGCTGAATGCGGTGCAGCATGTCCAGCCCGCGTCCCGCCAGCTTTTCCGCCGCCAGGATAGCGGTGATCGGCGGCTCGGAATCCATCACCGCCGTGGTGTCGCGCAGCAGGCCGTTGAAATAGGCTTCGCCAAAAGGCTGGCCCGTCATCTCGGCGATGCGTTTGTCGTGCGGAATGACGTAATTGCGCCATTCGTCGGTAATTTGGCGGCGGTTGTTGCCGGTCATCATGCCGCCGGCGTGCGGCACGACCTTCAGCCCGGGGAGGCTCTGAGCCGCTTTCACCAGCGGCGCGGCGCCGTAGCACCAGCCGCACAGCGGATCGAAAATGTAATGCAGAGTGGTTTCGGTCATCTTTACTCCTCGCCTGGCGCGCGGCAGCTCACCGCGGCGCCAGGGCTGGTTCAATCACGCACGGGCGCTTATTGCGGCCACTTCATCTCGCCTTTCAGCACTTTCGCGCTCAGTTCCAGGCTCGACTCGTCTTTCAGCGTCGGGTAGTGCTTTTTCATCGCTTCAATCAGCGCGGCGGAATCCTTGGCTTTCGGCAGTTCGGCTTCCAGCGTGGTCAGGTATTTCTGGGTAAAGTGCACCGATGCCAGCGTTTGCGCTGCGCCCGGCAGGAAGTGGCCCGGCACGACGACCTGCGGCTTCAGCGCTTCGATGTTTTTCAGCGTCTGCTGCCAGTGCTGGCGCGATTCCACGCTCTGGTTGTCGGCGATCCACGGGTGGATGTTGTCACCGTCGACGGCGACACCGCCTACGACCGCCTTCAGCGCCGGGATCCACACGAAGGTGCGATCGGGGGTCGGGCCGTTCAGGCCTTTCACTTCCACTTTCTGGCCGTCGATGGTGAAGCTGTCGCCCTGCAGCGGCTGCGGCACGATCACGGTTTTCGGCGCGTTGTCTTTCAGGATCGGGCCCCAATAGGCGACTTTACCGTCTTTGGTGGCGTTGATGTCCTTGATGGTGCCTGGCGAAGCGATGATTTTCGCCTCCGGGAAGGCCGCTTTAATCACGTCCAGACCGAAATAGAAATCCGGGTCTGAGTGACTGATATAAACGGTGGTCAGTTTCTTGCCGGTCGCCTTGATCTTTTTCACCAGCGCTTCGGCATCGTTACGCTGGAACTGAGCGTCGATCAGCGCCACTTCGTGTTTGCCGCTGATGATTTCGGAAGACACCGGGAACACGCTTTTCTCGCCCGGATTATACACTTCCATGGTCAGGGTATCGGCCGCGGTGGCGTAGGTGCTGAGGGTGGCGACGCCGGTGAAGGCCAGAGTTAACAGTGATTTCTTAAACATGGGCAGAGGTCCTTGGGTATCGGTTAATGTTGTAATGATGTTAGGTTGCATAAAGCGATAGAAAAACCGGATAATAAGCAATTATTCGTTGCATAAATCGGACTAATCATGGATCGCATTACCGCCGCTGAGGTTTTTGTCACCATCGTCGATCGCGGCAGCATGATCGCCGCCGCGGAAACGCTGGAGATGTCGCGCGCGATGGTGACGCGCTACCTGGCGCAGATGGAGCAATGGGCCGGGGCGCGTTTACTGCACCGCACTACCCGTAAGCTTAGTCTGACCGACGCCGGGGAGCGTACTCTGGAACGCTGCCGGCAAATGCTGGCGCTGGCGGGGGAGATCGACCTGGTGGAGGAAGGGCAGAGCGATGAGCTGCGCGGCCTGCTGCGCATCACCTGTTCGCAGTCGCTCGGGCAAACGGCGCTGGTGGGGGCCGTCGCTCAGTATCTGAAGCGTCACCCGCAGGTGGCGGTCGATCTGCAGATGAACAACCGGGCGGTGAACCTGGTGGAAGAGCGCATCGATCTGGCGCTGCGCATCACCAACGAGCTGGATCCCAACCTGATCGCCCGCCCGCTGTCCACCTGCGCATCGGTGGTGTGCGCCGCGCCGGCGTATCTGGCGGCGCACGGCACCCCGCGTCAACCGCAGGACCTGGCGTTGCACAACTGCCTGACCTACTCCTATTTCGGCAAAAGCCTGTGGCACTTCGATGCTCAGGGCGTGAAATCGGCGGTGGCGGTCAGCGGCAACCTGAGCGCCAACGAGTCGGTGGTGCTGATGGCCGGCACGGTGCAGGGGGCAGGCATTTCCATGCAGCCCTATTATTCGGCGGCGCCGCTGCTGGCCAGCGGCGAGCTGGTCGAACTGCTGCCGGATTACCGGCCGCAGTCGATGGGCATCTACGGCATCTATACCTCACGCCGCCAGATGCCCGCCACCTTGCGCACCATGCTGGACTTTCTGGTGGAGTGGTTCGCCACCGATCCGCAGTGGCAGGCGACGCTGCGCTGATGCTTCGGCAATATTCCCACGCCGCTTTCAGCGCCTGACGGCGGCGGCCAGCCGGGCGGCAAAGGCGGCGGCCTGCTGATGAAGGTGGTCGATAAAGGCGGTGACCAGCGCCGATGAAGGGCGGTGCAGCGGCCGGATCAGGCTGACGGTGAACGGCACGTCGATGCTGAACGGCCGCACGTGCACACCGTTACCGGCATAGTCGAGCGCCGTCAGCGGGTTGACGATCGACACCCCCACGCCGGCCCTCACCATGGCGCACACCGACGCCGCGCTGTGCGTTTCCATCACCATGCGGCGCTCGACGCCCTGTTCGCCGAACAGCGCATCCAGCAGGTGGCGATAGCTGTCGGTGCTCGACAGGCTGATAAAGTTCTGCCCGGCGAAGTCCTGCGGCGTCAGCCGATCTTTCACCAGCAACGGGTGGCCCGTCGGCAGCACGCAGACTTCGTTCAACGTCATCAACGTCACCCGCTCGGTGCCCGCCGGCGTCAGGGTGGTTTCCGTCAGCCCGAGATCGTGACGCTGGGCAGACAGCCACTCTTCCAGCAGCGGCGACTCTTGCGGGATGACGCTGAAGCTGACTTCCGGGTAACGTTCGATAAAGGGCCGACACACCGCCGGCAGCAGCGATTGAGAAAATACCGGCAGGCACACGATCGACAGCTGCGCCTGCTGAAACTGGCGAATGCCGGCGGCGGCGTTGACGATGCGATCGAGGCCGTAATAGGAGCGCTGCACCTCTTCGAACAACCGTAGGCCCTGCACCGTGGGGGACAAGCGACCGCGCACCCGGTCGAACAGCTGCAGCCGGATCAGCTTCTCAAAGCGCGCCAGCTCGCGGCTGACGGTCGGTTGCGAGGTCTGCAGCAGGGCCGCCGCCTCGGTCAGGTTGCCGGTGGTCATCACCGCCCGAAAAATTTCGATCTGCCGCAAAGAGATGCTGTGCATGGCGAGGCCGCTCGATTAAGGGGAAAACCATATCATAAATGAATAGACTACGGCTAAATAGATATTTTCCACCCGATTCAGCGTGCGGCACTATGGCGTTATCTGCCGTCATTTTCGAATTGGGAATATCGCCATGCCACGCCCGTTGCACGACACCTCCACCGCGTTGAACGCCGCTAACCTGTTGGCCTTGCCGCAACGTTTCGGCTGCCCGGTCTGGGCCTATGATGCGGACATCATCAGCCAGCGCATCGCTCAGCTGCGCCATTTCGATACCGTCCGTTTCGCGCAGAAGGCCTGTTCGAACATTCATATTTTGCGCTTGATGCGCGAGCAGGGCGTGAAGGTGGATTCGGTGTCGCTGGGCGAGATCGAGCGGGCGCTGCGGGCCGGTTTTCAGCCGGGCGGCGAACCGAGCGAGATCGTGTTTACTGCGGACGTGTTGGATCACGCCACGCTGGCGCGCGTCAGCGAATTGAAGATCCCGATCAACGCCGGTTCCATCGACATGCTGGATCAGCTCGGCCAGGTTTCCGCAGGGCACCCGGTGTGGCTGCGCATTAACCCGGGATTTGGCCACGGCCATAGCCAGAAAACCAACACCGGCGGCGAGAACAGCAAGCACGGTATCTGGTATGCCGACCTGCCGCAGGCGGTGGAGAAGATCCGCCGCTACGGCCTGAAGCTGATCGGCGTGCACATGCACATCGGTTCCGGCGTCGATTACCAGCATCTGGAACGGGTCTGTGATGCGATGGTGCAGCAGGTGATCGATCTCGGTCATGACATCAGCGCCATTTCCGCCGGCGGCGGCCTGTCTATCCCGTACCAGTACGGCGAAGAGGCGATCGATACCGAACACTATTTCGGGTTGTGGAACCGGGCACGTGAACGCATCGCCGCGCATCTGGGGCATCCGGTGCAGCTGGAGATCGAACCGGGGCGTTTCCTGATGGCGGAAGCGGGCGTCTTGGTGGCCGAAGTGCGGGCGGTAAAAGACATGGGCAGCCGCCACTTCGTGCTGGTGGACGCCGGTTTTAACGATTTGATGCGCCCGGCGATGTACGGCAGCTATCATCATATTTCGCTGTTGCCGGCCGATGGGCGCGATACCTCGGGGCAACCGCTGCGCGAAACGGTGATCGCCGGGCCGCTGTGCGAATCCGGCGACGTGTTCACCCAGCAGGCGGGCGGCGGCGTGGAAACCCGCGAACTGCCGCCGGTCCAGATCGGCGATTATCTGGTGTTCCACGACACTGGCGCCTACGGCGCATCGATGTCCTCCAACTACAACAGCCGTCCGCTGTTGCCTGAAGTGCTGTTCGAAAACGGCGAGCCGCGCCTGATCCGCCGCCGGCAAACCATCGAAGAACTGATCGCGCTGGAGCTTATCTAATAAGCGGGCGGGCGTGCTGCGCCCGCTTTACAGCGTCATGCGGCGGCGCTGGCCATTGGGCAATTGCACATCCAGCGACAGCGTGCCGCCCATGGCCTCGATATAGCGTTTGAGCGATGACAGTTTGATTTCGCTGCCGCGCTTTTCCAAATTGGCGACGGAGGGTTGGCTAATGCCGAGCCGCTTCGCCAATTCAACCTGAGAAACCGCCAACTCTTCCCTCAGCATCGCCAGCCGCAGCTCGAAAATCTCTTGGTCCGCTTTTTGCCTGGCGGCGGCAACGACGGCGGGATCGAGCTTGTCGATCAGTTGGGATAAAGGTTTGGCCATCTGCACTACCTCCGGGTTGCCAGATAATGTGAAAACTCCATGGCGGCGATGGGCAACATGCGCTGGTAAAAGCGTTTGTCGCCGGTTTTATCGCCGCCGCACAGCAATACCGCTTGCCGCTGCGGATCAAAGGCGAAAAACACTCTGAAAGGGCGCCCGCGATGTTGAATGCGCAGCTCCTTCAACTGCCGGACCGCGTCGGAAAAATGCAGCGTATCGGCATGCGGCCGCGCTAATTGCGGGCCGAACGTCTGCAATTTGTAGATCGCCGCCAGGATGCTTGTTTGCTGAGCGTTGTTCAGCGCTAAAAACCAGTCGTCAAACCGTTCGACGGTCACCACTTGCCACATGATGCGCTCCGAATATAGCGTTTATGCTATATAGTGTAAAGGTTATTGTGCCAACAATATGCACGAACGCTGGGAGCGGAAAAAATCCAAAAGCGGGAAATGCGGCGGGCTGCGCAATCTGAGCGCATGGGTGATGGCTCACCCATGCGGCGGCGCGAATTACGGCTGTTCGTGCGCGTTGTTGAGGGTGGCGACCGAGTGGCGGCGCACCAGCGTTGGGCTGAACATGTTGGTGATTTCCGGCAGCGGTTGCCGGTTGGCCAGCGCCAGGGCCAGCTCTGCCGCCTGGGTGGCCATCGCTACGATCGGGTAGCGAATGGTGGTCAGGCGCGGCCGCAGGTAGCGCGAAATCAGCACGTCGTCGAAACCGATCAGCGAAATTTCCCCCGGTACGTCGACGCTGTTGTCGCTCAGCACCGACAGCGCGCCGGCGGCCATCGGATCGTTGTAGCAGGTAACGGCGGAGAACGAACGGCCGCGGCCGAGCAATTCAGTCATCGCCTGTTCGCCGCCGATCTCGTCCGGCTCGCCGTAGGCGATCAGCTTTTCATCCACCGCAATGCCGTGCTCCTGCAGCGCGTCGAGATAGCCCTGCAGGCGATCGGTGGCGTCGGAAATCTGGTGGGTGGAGCAGATGATGGCGATGCGCTGATGCCCTTGCTGGATCAGATGCCGGGTCGCCAGCCAGGCGCCGTAGCGATCGTCGAGCGCCACGCAGCGCGTTTCAAAACCCGGCAGCGTGCGGTTGATCAGCACCATGCCCGGGATCTGTTGCATCCAGCCGCAAAGTTCCCGATCGCTCAGTCTCTTGGCGTGCACCACCAGAGCCTCGCAGCGGTGACGCACCAGCTGTTCAATCGCCTGGCGCTCTTTTTCGGCGTCGTGGTAACCGTTGCCAATCAGCAGAAAATTGTGGGTGGCGTAGGCCACCTGCTCGACCGCTTTGACCATCGCGCCGAAGAAGGGGTCGGAAACGTCGGAGACGATCAGGCCCAGCGTCTCGGTGGATTGCTGCGCCAGCGCCCGAGCGTTGGCGTTAGGGTGATACTGCAGCTGTTCCATGGCGGCCAGCACCGCGGTGCGTGACCCTTCGCTGGCCTTGGGGGAATTATTTATCACGCGGGATACCGTGGCCACGGAAACACCCGCCAGCCTGGCAACATCCTTTATCGTAGCCATATCAGTCAATACATCCTGGGTAATCGCTTACATCCCTCAGTTTTGCGGAAAACAACCGGGGCTGCAAGCGGTCTCGTGCGCAACTTGTGGCGGCCGTTGCAGAATCTCTTCGCGTCTGTACGCATAACCATCGGCTGCCGAACGATAGCGCAATTTGTACGTTGGCTCTGGCGGCGGGCTGAGGTAACGTCTGTGCATTCCGATTTGCGCCGAGAACGCCATGTCCATTAAACGCTATCCGCAGCTCGCCCATTGGGGCGCTTATACCGCCGTGGTTGAAGACGGCCGGCTTATCCGCTGTGAACCCTTCGCCGACGATCCCGATCCTTCGCCGCTGCTCGATTCCATCGCACCGATGGTTTACTCCGACAAACGTATCCGCAAGCCGGCGGTGCGCCGCTCGTGGCTGCAAAAGCGCGAGGGCAGCGACCGTACGCTGCGCGGCAGGGAAGACTTCGTCGAGGTGGACTGGGAGCTGGCGCTCGATTTGGTGGCGCAGGAGAACCGCCGGGTGCGCGATCGCTACGGTGCCTCCGGGCTGTTTACCGGCTCTTATGGCTGGTCGTCGGCCGGGCGTTTGCATCATGCGCGTTCGCTGGTACGGCGGTTCTATTTCAGCGGCGGCGGCGGGGTCGATCAGCAGGGCAACTACAGCTGGGGCGCGGCGCAGTTTTTCCTGCCGTATGTGATCGGCACTTTCTCGCCGTTGACCGGGCGCGTCACCAGCTGGCCGAGCGTGGTGGAGCATTGCGAGCTGTTTGTGGCGTTTGGCGGGCTGGCGCTGAAAAACGCCCAGGTCTCTTCCGGCGGCGCGGCGGAGCATGCGCTCAAGCCCTGGCTGCAAAAGCTGGCGCAGAAGGGCACGCCGGTTGTCAACATCAGCCCGATGCGCGACGACTGCCCCGGGTTCGTCAACGCGGAGTGGATCCCGATCCGGCCGAATACCGACGTGGCGCTGATGCTGGCGCTGGCTTACGAAATCCAGCAGCTGGGTGCGCACGACGAAGCCTTCCTGCACAGCCACTGCGTAGGCTATCAACAGCTGGCGGATTATCTGAACGGCGTGAGCGACGGCGTGGTAAAAACGCCGGCCTGGGCCAGCGCCATTACCGGCATTCCGGCGGCGCGCATCGCGCGGCTGGCGCGGCAGCTGATCGGCGTGCGCAGTTTTATCACCTGTTCCTACTCCGTGCAGCGCGCGCACCGCGGCGAGCAACCGTATTGGATGATGATCGCGCTGTCGGCGATGCTGGGCCAGGTGGGGCTGCCGGGCGGCGGCTTTTCCTTCGGCCACGGATCGATGAACGGCGTCGGTAACCCGCGCGTGGACACCCCCGCGCCGACCATGCCGGTAGGGGATAACCCGGCCGGGCTGGCGATCCCGGTGGCGCGCATCTGCGACATGCTGCTGCACCCCGGCGAAGCCTATCAATTTTGCGGCGAGACGCGCCAGTACCCGGATGTCCACCTGGTGCACTGGGCCGGCGGCAACCCGTTCCATCATCATCAGCAGCTGAACCGGCTGGTGGAAGGCTGGCAGAAGCCGGATACGGTGGTCGTACAAGATATCTGGTGGACGGCGGCGGCCAAAATGGCGGATATCGTGTTGCCGGTCACCAGCTCGCTGGAGCGCAACGACATCGGCGGCTCCTCGCGCGATCGCTACGTGCTGGCGATGCATCAGGCGATTGTGCCGCAGCATCAGGCGCGCAACGATTTTGATATCTTCGCCGATCTGGCGGAGCGCCTGGGCTATCGCGAACGCTTTACCGAAAACCGCGACGAGCGGGCCTGGATCGAAGAGATCTATCGGCAATGCGGCGCGGCGCAGCGGCGTGCCGGCGTCGCCTGGCCCGAGTTTGAGGATTTTTGGCGCCGGGGCTATGTCGAGCTGCCCGCGCCGGCCAAGGAGTTCGTCTTTTTTGACGCGTTCCGCGCCGATCCCCTGGCTAGTCCGCTGCAGACGCCCAGCGGCAAGATCGAACTGTTCAGCGAGCGGATCGCCGGTTACCGCTACGAGGATTTCGCGCCGCATCCGCAGTGGCGGCCGCCGGTGGAGTGGCTGGGCGCGCCGCAGGCCAAAACCTGGCCGCTGCATTTGATCTCCATCCAGCCGAGCGATCGTCTGCACAGCCAGATGGATCCGGCGCCGCTGGCGCAGGGCAATAAGACCGCCGGGCGTGAAACCCTGTATATGCATCCGGAAGACGCGGCGCAGCGCGGCGTGGCAGAGGGTAGCGAAGTGCTGGTCAGCAATGAGCGCGGCAGCTGCCTGGCGGGGGCGTCCCTCACTGACGGCGTGACGCGTGGCGTGGTGCTGATGGCGACCGGCGCCTGGTTCGAGCCGGGTTACGACGCGCAGCGCCGGCCGGTCGAACAGGCGGGCAACCCGAACGTGCTGACGCTGGATATCGGCACCTCATCGTTGACGCAGGGGCCGAACGCCATGAGTTGCCTGGTCGAGGTTAGCGCGCGATGAATGACGATTTCGCGTCGGGATAACCGGCTCGCCGTCGTTGTTATATTTATTTTTTCGCCGCTGCGGGAAGGTTTAAGTTTCATTGAGTTATTACAGCAGATCGCGGGAAATTTACAGCTGGTTGCATTTGGAGCAGAACTCTTGCGATTCGCCGGTAGTTTCCTGCACGCCATCTCTCTAGAGTAGGTGATCCCAGAGGTATTGATTGGTGAGAAATCAGCATACTCTGTATGTTGAAGCCATTTTCAATTGCACCAACCTACGCGGATGCGTAGGTTTTTTTTTGCCTGCCATATAGTATTCTTTTCCCTACAACGATTTACGCCTCCATGGCCAAGGGAGAAGGGCATGATCTTTTCACTGCTGCGCGCGCTGTTTCGCCTGCTGTTTCGGGTTCGGGTCGAAGGGGACGTCCAGCACTTCGATCGGCAAAAACTGCTGATTACACCTAACCACGTCTCTTTCCTCGACGGCGTACTGCTGGCGCTGTTCCTGCCGATTAAACCGGTGTTTGCGGTTTACGCCAGCATCGGCGAAAGCTGGTTTATGCGCTGGCTGCGGCCTTACATCGATTTCGTCTCGCTCGATCCCACCAAGCCGATGGCCATTAAGCAACTGGTGCGGATGGTCGAGCAGGGGCGGCCGATCGTGGTGTTCCCTGAAGGGCGTATCACCGTGACCGGCGCGCTGATGAAAATCTACGATGGCGCGGCGTTTATCGCCGCCAAATCGGGCGCCACCGTGGTGCCGGTGCGGATCGACGGCCCCGAATTCAGCCGGTTCGGCCGCATGGCCGGGGTATTCAAGATCCGCTGGTTCCCGCGAATCAGCATCCGCATCTTGCCGCCGACCACGCTGCCGATGCCGGAAGCGCCGCGCGCGCGTGAACGCCGGGCGCTGGCGGGCGATCGGCTGATGCAGATCATGATGCGGGCGCGGATGGATACGTGTGAACCGCAGACGCTGTTCCATGCCTTGCTGGCGGCGCAGCACCGCTACGGGCGCCGCAAGCCCTGTATCGAAGACATCGCTTTCAAAGAAGACAGTTACCAGACGTTGATCAAGAAATCGCTGGGCGTCAGCCGTATTCTGCAGCGCTTTACCGCCGAAGGGGAACACGTCGGCCTGCTGTTGCCGAACGCCACCATCACCGCGGCGGCGATCTTTGGCGCTTCGCTGCGTAACCGCATCCCGGCGATGCTCAACTACACCGCCGGCGCCAACGGCCTGAACAGCGCGATGACTGCCGCCGACATCAAGACCATCGTCACCTCGCGCCAGTTTCTGGAAAAGGGCAAGCTGACTCACCTGCCGGAACAGGTGCCGCAGGCCAACTGGGTGTATCTGGAAGATTTGAAAGATACGGTCACGCTGGCGGACAAGCTGTGGATTTTGCGGCATTTGCTGCAGCCGCAGCGCGCGGCGTTGCCGCAACGCCCGGAAGACGCGGCGCTGATCCTGTTCACTTCCGGTTCCGAAGGCCACCCCAAGGGCGTGGTGCATTCGCACGCCAGCCTGCTGGCCAACGTAGAACAAATTCGCACCATCGCCGATTTCACGCCGCGCGACCGCTTCATGTCGTCGCTGCCGCTGTTCCACTCGTTCGGCCTGACGGTGGGGCTGCTCACGCCGCTGATCACCGGCAGCCGCATTTTCCTCTACCCCAGCCCGCTGCACTATCGCGTGGTGCCGGAGCTGGTGTATGACCGTAATTGCACGGTGCTGTTCGGCACGGCGACCTTCCTCAACAACTATGCGCGCTTCGCGCATCCGTATGATTTCGCCCGCCTGCGCTACGTGGTGGCCGGCGCGGAGAAACTGGCGGACAGCACCAAACAGATCTACCAGGACAAATACGGCATTCGCATTCTGGAAGGCTATGGCGTGACCGAGTGCGCGCCGGTGGTCTCCATTAACGTGCCGCTGGCGACGAAAGTGGGCACCGTTGGCCGCATCATGCCGCAGATGGAGGCGCGCCTGATCGCGGTGCCGGGCATCGATAACGGCGGCCGCCTGCAGCTGAAGGGGCCGAATATCATGAAAGGCTATCTGCGGGTTGAGCGCCCCGGCGAGCTGGAGCCGCCGGCGGCGGAAGATGAGAACGGCGTGCTGCAGCCGGGCTGGTACGACACCGGCGATATCGTCAGCCTGGATGAGCAGGGTTACTGCACCATTCGCGGCCGCGTGAAGCGCTTCGCCAAGCTGGCGGGGGAGATGGTGTCGCTCGAGAGCGTCGAATTGCTGGCGCAGCGGCTGTCGCCGGAAAAACTGCATGCCGCCACCGCCAAAAGCGACAGCAGTAAAGGCGAGGCGCTGGTGCTGTTCACCACCGATCCCGCCATCACCCGCGAGGCATTGCTGCGGGTGGCGCGCGAGCTGGGCAGCCCGGAGCTGGCGGTGCCGCGCGATATTCGCCTGTTGAAAACGCTGCCGGTGCTCGGCAGCGGCAAACCCGATTTTGTCACCCTGCGTCATATGGCCGAACAGCCGGAGAGTGCCTGATGAATCCTTCGACCGAATCCCCTTTGTTGTCACGCGGCATGATCGCCGTCATCAGCGCGCAGTTCCTCTCGGCGTTCGGCGACAATGCGCTGCTGTTCGCCACGCTGGCGTTGATCAAGCAGCAGCTGTATCCGGACTGGAGCCAGCCGATCCTGCAGATGGCCTTTGTTGCCACCTACATCATCCTGGCACCGTTTGTCGGCCAGGTGGCCGACAGCTTCGCCAAAGGACGGGTGATGATGTTCGCCAACGCCCTGAAGCTGGCAGGGGCGTTGGTGATCTGCTTTGGGTTCAACCCGTTTCTCGGTTACAGCCTGGTCGGCGTGGGGGCCGCCGCGTATTCGCCGGCCAAATACGGCATTCTGGGCGAGATCACCAGCGGCGAGAAGCTGGTCAAGGCTAACGGCCTGATGGAGGCCTCGACCATCGCCGCCATTCTGACCGGGTCGGTGGCCGGCGGTATTCTGGCGGACTGGCATGTGGTCGCGGCGCTGGCGGCCTGCGCCTTGGTTTACGCCGGAGCGGTGGTCGCCAACCTGTATATTCCGCGTCTGGCGGCGGCGCGCCCGGGGGCTTCCTGGCGCCCGCGGGCCATGACGAACAGCTTCTTTACCGCCTGCGTCACGTTATGGCGCGATGGGCAGACGCGTTTCTCCTTGATCGGCACCAGCCTGTTCTGGGGGGCCGGCGTGACGCTGCGTTTTCTGCTGGTGCTGTGGGTGCCGGTGGCGCTCGGCATCGCCGATAACGCCACGCCGACGCTGCTGAACGCCATGGTGGCCGTCGGTATCGTGGTGGGGGCCGGCGCTGCCGCGCGCTTCGTCACGCTGAAGACGGTAAAACGCTGCATGCCGGCCGGGATCCTGATAGGCGTTGCGGTCGCGGTGTTCGCGCTGCAAACCACCATGCTCAATGCCTATGTCTTGCTGGCGATCATCGGCATGCTGGGGGGCTTCTTCGTGGTGCCGCTCAATGCGTTGCTGCAGGAGCGGGGCAAGCATTCGGTCGGCGCCGGCAATGCGATCGCGGTGCAAAACCTGGGTGAAAACGCCGCCATGTTGCTGATGCTGGCGCTGTATTCGCTGGTGGTGAAGCTGGGCGTGCCGGTGGTGGGCGTCGGCGTAGGGTTTGGCGTGGTGTTTGCGTTGGCGATTAGCGTGCTGTGGTGGTCGCAGCGGCGGTAAAAAACGGGGCGCAGCCTGGCTGCGCCCCGGCTGTATTAAGGTGCCGGAATGGTAAACCGGGTATGGATTTCTTCCAGCGCCTGCAGCACGTCCTCATCCAATACCACATCGAGGCTGTCGATGTTGATTTTCAACTGCTCCACCGTGGTGGCGCCCAGCAGGGTGCTGGCGACGAACGGCTGCTGACGCACGAAGGCCAAGGCCATCTGCGAAGGATCCAGCCCGTGTTTTTTGGCCAGCGCCACGTACTCGGCGATCGCCAGCTGGGTTTGCTGTCCTGAATAACGGTTGAAGCGGGTGAACAGCGTATTGCGCGCACCGGCCGGTTTAGCGCCGTTGAGGTATTTGCCGCTCAGGGTGCCGAACGCCAGGCTGGAATAGGCCAGTAGTTCCACCCCTTCGTGCTGGCTGATCTCGGCCAGGCCAATCTCAAAGCTGCGGTTCAGCAGGCTGTACGGGTTTTGAATCGACACGATGCGCGGCAGCTCGTGTTTCTCCGCCAGCTGTAGGTAGCGCATCACGCCCCAGGGCGTTTCATTGGAAACCCCGATATAGCGAATCTTGCCGGCGCGCACCTGCTCGGTCAGCGCCTCCAGCGTTTCCAGCAGCGTAACCGTAGCTTTGTCATCGGTGTATTGATAGTTGAGTTTGCCAAAGCAGTTGGTGGCGCGCTGCGGCCAGTGCAATTGGTAAAGATCGAGATAATCGGTGTTCAGCCGCTTGAGGCTGGCGTCCAGAGCGGCGCGGATGTTTTTGCGATCGAGCGCCTGCTGCGGGCGGATGCTGCTGTCGGTGCCGCGCACCGGGCCCGAGACTTTGCTGGCCAGGACGATTTTTTCGCGATTGCCGCGTGCCTTGATCCAGCTGCCGATATAGCTCTCGGTCAGGCCCTGGGTTTCCGGGCGGGGCGGCACCGGATACAGTTCGGCGGTATCTATCAGGTTCACGCCTGCGGCCAATGCATAGTCCAGTTGCGCATGGGCGTCGGCTTCGGTGTTCTGTTCGCCAAAGGTCATGGTGCCCAGTCCCAGCACGCTCACTTCTAAAGAACTGTGGGGAATACGGTGGTATTGCATTAACGGCCTTCCTTTCTTGTTAGCGCTGACGGGCCGCGCGGCCCGGTGAAACAGGAGCCCAATGTCAGAAGACGGCGCAAAGTCCGTCGGGCGGCGATGTCGCCTTTCCTGACTATAACCAAGCGGTGAAGATGGGGGAAGCGGATTCCGTGCGGACACGAATGAGGGCTACCGCGCTCGCGCGGGCGATAGCCGGCGGGCGGTGATTAGCGTTCGATAACCTGGGAAACCTGATCGCCGTTAATCTGGCGGTGGTTGCCTTTCTCGTCTTTATAGCTGATGAGGCCAGTATCTTTGTCGATCTCTGGCTTGCCTTGCGTCAGGATCATGTTGCCATCTTTGGTCGCCATCACGTAGTCGCTGGAACATCCCGCCAGGCCGGCCACCATCACCAGCGCAGACACTGCCATTACCCACTTTTTCATCCTGCGGATCCTCGATTATCCAGAAAAGGTTGTTATTTCAAGATTAGCAAACTCTCGGCGAAGGGCGTCTCAGATAAGTCTTTATCTGATAAGAAAAAGTGAAATGAGAGGTCAACGAAGCGATGGAAGCCGCCGATGGCGGCTTCCGGGTAGGGTTATTCCGGCGAGCGGTTTTTCTTGCTGCGCATCAGATTGAGCGCTTCTACCGACATCGAGAAGAACATGGCGAAGTAGATGTAGCCTTTCGGCACGTGCACCTGGAAACTTTCCAGCATCAGCGTGAAGCCCACCAGGATCAGGAACGCCAGCGCCAGCATTTTCACCGACGGATGGCGATTGACGAACTCACCGATCGGCCGGGCGGCGAACATCATCACACCGACGGCGATCACTACTGCTGCCATCATGATGAACAGATGGTCGGAAAGGCCCACGGCGGTAATCACCGAGTCCAGACTGAAGATAATATCGAGCAGCATGATCTGCACGATCGCGCCGAAGAAGCTGTGCACCTTGGTGTGGTGCTCTTCTTCCGTGCCTTCGATGGTTTCGTGGATCTCTTTGCTGGCTTTCCAGATCAGGAACAGCCCCCCCAACAGCAGGATCAGATCGCGGGCGGAAATGGCGTGATCCCACACGGTAAACAGCGGGTGCGTCAAGCGGATCACCCAGGCGATGGAGGCCAACAGCGCCAGGCGCATAATCATGGCGGCGGCCAGACCGAGCCGGCGAGCTTTGTTCTGTTGCGCTTTGGGCAGCTTGGCCACCACCAGCGACAGAAAAATGATGTTATCAATACCCAGTACGATCTCAAGAATGGTTAGCGTACCTAACGCTAACCAGGCATTGGGATCCATAATCCATTCGAACATTGCCCGGCACACCTTAATACTTAATAAATGCAAAGCGTGAATTATACGCGTTTATCGTGGCGCTGACAGGGTTAGCTAAACCAGAGTTAAACGAAATCGCTTAGATTGAGAAATGTCTTGCCAGCAGCGCGCCGGTAAAACTCTTTTTCAGATAGAAACCGCGCGGCAGCGTCATGATAGGTTGCCCCTGTTCGCCGATGGCTTCGGTGAGCGCCTTGCTGTTGGCGGCTTTGGGGCGCAGCTGCAGCACTTCGCCGTGGCGCGCGGTGATGCGCTCTACGTGGCCGAGTACGATCAGATCCATCAACTCTTCCCAATCGCGGCGCAGACTCTCTTCTTCTGCGGCGCTCGGGCTCCACAGCAGCGGCGAGCCGACGCGGCGTTCGGCCAGCGGGATCTGCCGTTCGCCTTCTACCGGTATCCACAAGACGCGCGCCAACTTGTGGCGAACGTGGCTGCTGGCCCAGGTGACGCCGCTGTTGCCGGTAAGCGGGGCGACGCAGACAAAAGTGGTTTCCAGCGGTTTGCCGGCGGCGTCGACAGGAATGGTTTTCAGCTCGATGCCCAGTTCGGGAAAGTCCTGCTCCGGTTTGCTGCCGGCCATGGCGCCGAGGTACAGCTCCAGCAGCATGCCCACCCAGCCCTTATCGCGCTTCAGATCCTTGGGGATCGGCAGCTGCGCGCGGGCGGCCAGCTCGCCAAAGCTGGCGCCGGCCAGCGCCTGAGCACGCTCGAACAGCTGCCGTTCATTTTCCGGCGGGGGCGGCAAAGGGGATAAAAACGCCATAAATCAAGCCTGTCGAATTTGGTTGAAAAACGTACTGCAATTATGCACGACGAACGATAACCGTCATCGCCTGGGGAAAAGAATAATAGTAGCATGATTTTACATGACTTTTTTCATTTCCTTGCGGGGGAGGCAATGCACTGGCGGGGCTTGTTCACCTGAAGCCACCGACAATAAACAGGATCTTACACCTATTTATCCACAGATTTATGGGATAACCCAAATTTTTACCGATCACTGGTTCAATTTACAGCCTTGACTCAGGCGGTTTTTTACGAATTTGTCCGTTTTGTGCGTAACTTGCTCGGATAATCTGTGGATAAAAACGGCGTTGGTGGATCTTTCGCCAGGGTAAGATCCTTACCGTGCATAGATCACATTTTTACCCTGTACATAATGATGGGGTGTTGATTAATTATTTGTTTTTAAAGTAAATGTGTGTTTTGGGGGGCGGTGGGGGATTTTGGGGTTTAAGAGTTGTACCGGCTTATCCCTCGAGTTCTGCACACACCTATCCACAGAAAAAGTGAATAAAACCGGCCCGAAAGGCTGGGGTATGTTTATAACTTTGCCTATATCTGTGAGTTATCCCAATGTTATCCGGTCCGCAGCGCCGTAAAGCAGTGGTTTACCGCCTGTAGCTTGTGTGAAACAATCAGGACATCTATGCGAATTTAAGCTTATCGAGGTAGTCCGGTGATCGATGATGATGGCTACCGCCCGAATGTTGGTATCGTAATCTGTAATCGTCAGGGGCAGGTCTTATGGGCCCGCCGTTACGGTCAGCACTCCTGGCAGTTTCCCCAAGGTGGGATTAACCCTGGCGAAACTGCGGAGCAGGCGATGTACCGTGAGCTGTTCGAAGAAGTGGGGCTGAGTAAAAAGGATGTGCGCATCCTGGCTTCGACCCGCAACTGGTTGCGCTATAAATTGCCGAAACGTTTGGTGCGTTGGGACACAAAGCCGGTTTGTATCGGCCAAAAGCAAAAATGGTTTTTGTTGCAGCTACTGTGCAATGACGCTGATATCAATATGCAGCGCAGCAGCACGCCGGAGTTCGACGGTTGGCGCTGGGTGAGCTTCTGGTATCCGGTGCGCCAGGTGGTGTCGTTCAAACGCGACGTCTACCGCCGGGTGATGAAAGAATTCGCCGTGACCGTGATGCCGATGCAAGAGCAGGCGGCGCCGCGGCAGGCCCCCGCTTATCGCCGAAAGAGAGGTTAAGTTAAGCCGACTATGCTCACGCGCTTGCGAGAAATTGTAGAGAAGGTGGCCGCGGCGGCCAGTCTGACGGATGCGCTGGATCTGCTGGTCAATGAAACCTGTCTGGCGATGGACACCGAAGTGTGTTCCATCTACCTGGCGGACAACGATCGCCGCTGTTACTACCTGATGGCCACGCGCGGGCTGAAAAAGCCGCGCGGGCGCACTATCGCATTGGCGTTTGACGAGGGCGTCGTCGGGTTGGTCGGCCGCCGGGCCGAGCCTATCAACCTGGCCGATGCCCAAAGCCACCCCAGTTTCAAATACGTTCCGCAGGTGAAAGAGGATCGTTTCCGATCCTTCCTCGGGGTGCCGATCATTCATCGGCGCCAGCTGCTGGGCGTGCTGGTGGTGCAGCAGCGCGAACTGCGCCAGTTCGACGAAAGCGAAGAGTCTTTCATGGTCACCCTGGCCACGCAGATGGCCGGGATCCTGTCACAGTCGCAGCTCAACGCCATTTTCGGCCAGTATCGCCAAACGCGCGTGCGCGCGCTGGCGGCTTCGCCCGGCGTGGCGGTGGCGGAAGGGTGGCAGGACAGCAGCCAGCCTTCGCTCGATCAGGTTTACCGCGCGTCGACGCTGGACACCGCTAGCGAGCGCGAGCGCCTGACGCTGGCGCTGGAAGAGGCCGGCGCGGAGTTTCGCCGCTTCAGCAAGCGTTTTGCCGCCAGTTCGCAAAAAGAGAGCGCGGCGATCTTCGATCTTTATTCTCACCTGTTAAACGACGCCCGTCTCAAGCGCGAACTGTTCGCCGAAATCGACAACGGTTCGGTGGCGGAGTGGGCGGTGAAACAGGTGATAGAAACCTTTGCCGAGCAGTTCGCCAAACTGCAGGACACCTACATGCGCGAGCGCGGCAGCGACCTGCGCGCGCTGGGCCAGCGCCTGCTGTTCCACCTCGACGACACCACCCAGGGCGCCACCCAGTGGCCGGCGCGTTTTGTGCTGGTGGCGGATGAACTGACCGCGACATTGCTGGCCGAAGTGCCGCAGGATCGTCTGGTCGGCGTGGTGGTGCGCGACGGTGCCGCCAACTCGCATGCGGCGATTCTGGTGCGGGCGATGGGGGTGCCGACGGTGATGGGCGCCGACATCCAGCCTTCTCTGCTCAGCCAGCGGCTGCTGATCGTCGACGGTTATCGCGGTGAACTGCTGGTCGATCCTGAGCCGGTACTGGTGCAGGAATATCAACGGCTGATCAGCGAAGAGCTGGAGCTGAGCAAGCTGGCGGAAGACGACGTCGAGCAGCCGGCGCAGTTGAAAAGCGGCGAGCGCATTCAGGTGATGCTGAATGCCGGCCTCAGCCCGGAACATGAACAGCTGTTGGGCGGCCGGGTGGATGGCGTGGGGCTATACCGCACCGAAATCCCGTTCATGCTGCAAAGCGGCTTCCCTTCCGAAGAGGAGCAGGTCGCGCAGTACCAGGGCATGCTGCAGCTTTACCCGAGCAAGCCGGTCACGCTGCGCACCCTGGACATCGGCGCCGACAAGCAACTGCCTTATATGCCGATCAGCGAAGAGAACCCTTGCCTGGGCTGGCGCGGCATCCGTATTACCTTGGATCAGCCGGAGATCTTTTTGATTCAGGTGCGCGCGATGCTGCGTGCCAACGCCGGCACCGGCAACCTGGGCATTCTGCTGCCGATGGTCACCAGCCTGGAAGAGGTCGACGAGGCTAAGCGCCTGATTGACCGCGCCGGGCGCGAGGTGGAAGAAGTGCTCGGCTACGCGATCCCGAAACCGAAAATCGGCGTGATGCTGGAAGTGCCGTCGATGATTTTCCTGATCCCGCATCTGGCCGGTCGCGTTGATTTCATCTCGGTCGGCACTAACGACTTGACGCAGTACCTGCTGGCGGTGGATCGCAACAACACCCGGGTCGCCTCGTTGTACGACAGTTTGCATCCCGCGATGTTGCAGGTGCTGAGATTGATTGCCGAGCAGGGGAAAGCAGCCGGGTTGCAGCTTAGCCTCTGCGGTGAGCTGGCCGGCGATCCCATGGGCGCGCTGTTGCTGGTGGGTATGGGCTATCGTAATCTGAGCATGAACGGCCGCAGCGTGGCGCGCATCAAATACCTGCTGCGGCATATCGACCTGGCCGACGCCGAAGTGCTGGCGCAGCGGGTGTTGAACACCCAGATGACCACCGAAGTGCGCCATCTGGTGGCGGCGTTTATGGAGCGGCGCGGCATGGGCGGGCTGATCCGCGGGGGCCGATAGCCGCCGTGCGGTGTGATTTTTTTACAGAACTTTTCCCGCCCTGCCGGACCGGACCGCGTTAAGCCTATGTTATGATGCGCAACCTCAGCGCGGCGCATGCTCGTCGCCTTGCACACCACAGCGGCTAACGCTGCCGTTTGCAAGGCGCGGGATAATCTCCGTCGCCGCTTGGCACCTGCCGCCCCCGCATGGGGAAAAATAACAGACATGTTGTGGTGATAGATGAGCAATAGCTATCTGGCGTTTCCTAAATTTGATCCGGTCATTTTCTCCATTGGCCCGGTTTCTTTGCATTGGTACGGCCTGATGTACCTGGTCGGTTTCGTTTTTGCCATGTGGCTGGCGGTGCGCCGCGCCAACAAGCCGGGCAGCGGCTGGACCAAAGACGAAGTTGAAAACCTGCTCTACGCCGGTTTCCTGGGCGTATTCGTCGGCGGCCGCGTAGGCTATGTGCTGTTCTACAACTTGCCGCTGTTCCTGGATAACCCGCTCTATCTGTTCAAGGTCTGGGATGGCGGCATGTCGTTCCACGGCGGCCTGATGGGGGTGATTCTGGTGATGTTCTGGTTCGCTCGCCGCACCAAACGCACCTTCTTCCAGGTTTCCGATTTTATCGCGCCACTGATCCCATTCGGTCTGGGTGCCGGCCGCCTCGGCAACTTCATCAACGGTGAACTGTGGGGCCGCGTGACCACCGATACCCCTTGGGCAATGCTGTTCCCAAGCTCGCGCAGCGAAGACGTGCCCCTCGCCGCCGCCGATCCTTCTCTGCTGCCGCTGCTGAACCAGTACGGCGTACTGCCGCGCCACCCGTCGCAGCTGTATGAACTGCTGCTGGAAGGCGTGGTGCTGTTTATCATTCTGAACCTGTTTATTCGCAAGCCGCGGCCGATGGGCGCCGTATCGGGCCTGTTCCTGATCGGTTATGGCGCATTCCGCATCATCGTTGAAGCGTTCCGCCAGCCGGATGCCCAGCTTGGCTTGTTCGACGGCGTGATCAGCATGGGGCAGATCCTGTCCATCCCGATGGTGGTGGCCGGTGTTATTATGATGATTTGGGCGTACCGTCGTCGCCCGCAGCAACAACTGTCGTGAGGGACAAATGAAACAGTATCTGGATTTGATGAACAAGGTGCTCGCCGAGGGCACCCCTAAAGCCGACCGTACCGGCACTGGCACGTTGTCGATTTTCGGCCACCAGATGCGTTTCAACTTGCAGGAAGGTTTCCCGTTGGTGACCACCAAAAAATGTCATCTGCGTTCGATCATTCATGAGCTGTTATGGTTCCTGAACGGCGATACCAACATCGCCTACCTGCGTGACAACAAGGTCACCATTTGGGACGAGTGGGCCGATGAAAACGGCGATCTCGGCCCGGTGTACGGCAAACAGTGGCGTGCCTGGGGCGCAGCGGACGGCCGTCAGATCGATCAGCTGAGCAACGTGCTCCAACAGCTGAAGCAGGATCCGGATTCGCGCCGCATCATCGTTTCCGCCTGGAACGTCGGCGAGCTGGATCAGATGGCGTTGGCGCCGTGCCACGCGTTCTTCCAGTTCTACGTAGCGGACGGCAAGCTCTCTTGCCAGCTGTACCAGCGCTCCTGCGATGTCTTCCTCGGCCTGCCGTTCAACATCGCCAGCTACGCGCTGTTGGTGCACATGATGGCGCAGCAGTGCGATCTGGAAGTGGGCGATTTCGTCTGGACCGGCGGCGATACCCACCTGTACAGCAACCACATGGAACAGACTCAGCTGCAGCTGACGCGTGAACCGCGTCCGTTGCCGAAACTGGTGATCAAACGCAAGCCGGCTTCGCTGTTCGATTACCGTTTCGAAGACTTCGAGATCGAAGGTTACGATCCGCATCCGGCCATCAAGGCGCCGGTCGCGATCTGACCTTAACCGCATCACATCAGGGGCGCAGCGATTGCGCCCCTTTTTTTATCCGCATTGCGCACCGCGCCGCATTTTTTTGTCGCCGCCTGCCGTCGTAGAGGAAACATTGCGCAGCTTGCCGCAGCGCTTGCGCATGTGGCTTTACCGCGTTGTTACGGCCCTTACACTGGCGGCATGAACGACAATACTCTCTCGAACATTGATGATCGCCAGCGTGGCATGACGTTGATTGAGCTGTTGGCGGCGATATTGATCGCCGCCATGCTTACCGGCTGGGGCGTCGGGCAATGGCGCTATCATCAGCAAGCGCTGCGGCTGGAACACACGGCCCAACAGCTGCTGGCGTTTCTGCTGCGCTTGCAGGCGGACGCCAACTGGCGTAACCGCACGACGCTGCTGTGGTTCAAGAACGGCACGCCCTGGTGTTTGGGCGGTGGCGTGCCGCCGCCGGATTGCGCTTCCGCCGAAGGCTCTGCCTTCTCGCCGTCTTATCGCGACGTTGCGCTGAGCGGCTACACCGGCAAAGAGATTGGGGTTTACGGTTTGCGCAATACCGCGCAGGCGGGGCACATCCTTCTCAGCAACGACGCAGGCAGCCTGCGGCTGGTGCTGTCCGCCCGTGGGCGGCTGCGTTTGTGCAGCGAAGGGCAGCGGCTCAGGGGCATGGCGCTATGTTGACTCCAGAACGCGGTTTTACCTTGCCGGAGGTGATGTTGGCGTTGGTCTTCGGCAGCGTAATCGCGCTCGGCGCGGCGAAAACTTACCCGCTGTTGCGCCAGCAAAGCGTGGCCGTCGGCCAGCACTTTCGGCTGGAGTCAACGCTGCGGCAGTTGGCGTTCGGCATTGAGAAAGATCTGCGCCGCGCCGGTTTTTGCGCCGGGCAGTGCGCCGGCCGGCCGCTGCTGATCGGCCAGGCTGCGGGAGAAGCGGCGGGCAGCTGCGTTATCGTTGCCTACGACATTGCTCGCAGCGGGCAATGGCTCACTTCGGGCGAGGATGCAGGCTACTTTGGTTACCGGCTGCGCAATGGCGGCTTGGAAGGGCAGCGCGGCGTGAGCCAATGCGATGGCGGTGGCTGGGAGCGGCTGCTCGACCATGACGAGGTGCGCATTGAGCGGTTTCATGTGGCGATAGAGCGGGGCAATCACGGCGCGACCTTGGCTCGCCTGACGCTGGCGGGGCGCTCCGCCAGCGATGCACGTATCGGGCGCAGCCTGAGCGGGAGCGTCGAAATGGCGGCGCTGCCATGAACCGGCGCACCCAGCGAGGCGGTAGCACCCTGGCGGCGGTGATGCTGCTGCTGGCGCTCGGGCTGATGTTGCTTAACGCTCAGCATCGGCAGTTGGATAACGCGCTGTTACTGGCTGCCGATCAGCAGCGTTACCTTCAGGCTTACAATCAGGCCGCTTCGGCGCTGAGTTGGGGCATGAGCCAGCGCTGGCCACGCGCCGAGCTGAGTGCGGCGGCCTGGTTATGCAGGCAGCGCGCGGAGCTGACGGCCTGCGCTCGGCTGTCTGCCAGAGCGGGCGTTGTGACGGTACGCGGCCTTGGCGAGATGCGCGGCGGTGAACCGCTATGGTTGTATCAATGGGGCACTTTTAACGGCGCGGAGGCCGCTGGCAAGGTGCAAGCACAGCCGGGCGGTCGGCTGGATTTTTGCCCCGAGAAAAGGCTGGCCGACTGTGACGGCTAACGCTCGGGCTGGGCGGATATCCCGCAACGGCTTCAGCCTGCCGGAAGTGTTGGTGGCGGCCTTGCTGTTCTCGGTGTCGCTGCTGGGCTTGTTACAGTATCATCAGGTACTGTTGCAGTCGTTTCAGCGCCAGTGGCACTACCGGCAAGCCTGGGGGCTGGCGCATCAGCAGCTGGAGGCGTTTGCCGTCACCGGGCGGCTCGAGGCTGAACCGCTGCCGGAAGGGTGGCGACGCGAGACGGCGCTTGACGATGCCGAGAGTGATTGCCGCCGATTGACGGTCAGGATCCAAACGCCGCAGCGGCAGTGGGCAACGCTGAGCCGCTGGTATTGCACCCGCTTTTAAGCCGGTATGTCTTTTGTTTTAAAGGAGCCTTGATGTTCACGGTTTATCATTCCAATCAGCTGGATTTGTTGAAAACGCTGACCAGCGCGCTGATAGCCAGAGATCCGTTGGCCGATCCTTTTCAACCGGAAGTGGTGCTGGTGCAGAGCCCTGGCATGGCGCAATGGCTGCAGATGCAGCTGGCGGAACAGTTCGGCATCGCCGCCAATGTTGCGTTTCCGCTGCCGGCGACCTTTATTTGGGACATGTTCACCCGGGTGTTGCCGGATATCCCGAAAGAGAGCGCCTTCAGCAAGGACGCGATGACCTGGAAGCTGATGTGGTTGCTGCCGGAGATGCTGACCCAGCCGGCGTTTGCGCCACTGCAGCACTATCTGACCGATGACGGCGACAAGCGCAAGATCCACCAGTTGGCCGGCCGGGTCGCCGACCTGTTCGACCAGTATTTGGTTTATCGCCCGCAGTGGCTGGAGAGCTGGCAGCGCGGTGAGCGCATCGACGGTCTGGCGGAAGCTCAGCAATGGCAGGCGCCGCTCTGGGCGCGATTGGTGGAGTACACGCAAGAGCTGGGGCAGCCGGAATGGCACCGTGCCAATCTGTACAGCCGCTTTATCCACGCGCTGGAGCAGGCAAAAACGTGCCCGCCCGGTTTGCCGCCGCGGGTGTTTATCTGCGGCATCTCGGCGTTGCCGCCGGTCTATTTGGAGGCGCTGCAGGCGCTGGGGCGGCATATCGATATCCACCTGATGTTCACCAACCCCTGTCGCTATTACTGGGGCGACATTCAGGATTACGCTTTCTTGGCTCGCTTGCAGAGCCGCAAGCGCCGTCACTACCACCAGGCTCGTGAGCAGGGGCTGTTCCGCGAGCCGGATGACGCGGCGCGCCTGTTTGACGCCGAAGGCCAGCAGCAGCTCAGTAACCCGCTGCTGGCCTCCTGGGGCAAGCTGGGGCGCGATCACCTCTATCTGCTGTCGCAGATGGAAGGGGCGCAAGAGGTCGACGCCTTTGTCGATATCCCGGCCGATACCATGCTGCATGTCGTTCAGCGCGATATGCTGGAGCTGGAAGACCATGCGGTAATCGGTATTACTGCGGAAACGCTGGAAAGCAGCTTCAGCAAACGTCCACTTGATGAGAACGACCGTTCCCTCAGCCTGCATGCCTGCCACAGCCCGCAGCGGGAAGTGGAGGTTTTGCACGATCAGCTGCTGAGCATGCTGGCGCAGGATCCGTCGTTGACGCCGCGCGATATCATCGTGATGGTGGCGGATATCGACAGCTACACGCCTTACATTCAGGCGGTGTTCGGCAATGCCCCCGCCGAGCGCTACCTGCCGTTCGCCATTTCCGACCGTAAAGCGCGCCAGGCACATCCGGCGCTGCAGGCGTTCATTTCACTGCTCGATCTGCCGCAAAGCCGTTTTACCTCGGAACAGGTACTGGCGCTGCTGGAGGTGCCGGCCCTGGCCGCCCGTTTCGCTATTGGCGAAGAGGGGCTGCGCCTGTTGCGTCATTGGGTCGGTGAATCCGGCGTGCGCTGGGGCCTGGACGACGATAACGTGCGCGAACTGGATCTGCCCGCCACCGGCCAGCATACCTGGCGCTTCGGCATTACGCGTATGCTGCTCGGCTACGCGATGGACAGCAATGCCGGCGATTGGCAGGGCATTTTACCTTACGACGAATCGAGCGGATTGGTCGCCGAGTTGGCGGGGCAGTTGGCGGATCTGCTGGCGCAGCTCAGCCACTGGCGGCAAATCTTGAGCGAAGCGCGCCCGCTCGAAGCGTGGCTGCCGCTGTGCCGGCAACTGCTGGATGCCTTCTTCGCTGCGGACAGCGACACCGAAGTTGTGCTGGCGCTGATCGAACAGCAGTGGCAGCAGGCCATCAATTTTGGCCTGGCGGCGCGCTATCCCGATGAGGTGCCGTTGACCATTCTGCGTGACGATCTGGCGGCGCGCCTCGATCAGGAGCGCATCAGCCAGCGCTTCCTCGCCGGGCAAATCAACTTCTGTACGCTGATGCCGATGCGTTCCATTCCGTTCAAGGTGGTGTGCCTGCTGGGCATGAACGACGGCGTGTATCCGCGCACGCTGCCGCCGCTGGGGTTCGATCTGATGGCGCAGCAGGTCAAACGCGGCGACCGTAGCCGTCGCGATGACGACCGCTATCTGTTCCTGGAAGCGATTTTGTCCGCTCAGCAGCGGCTGTATATCAGTTTCATCGGCCGTTCCATTCAGGACAACAGCCCGCGCTACCCTTCGGTGCTGGTCACCGAGCTGCTGGAGTACCTGGAGCAAAGCTATTGTCTGCCGGGAGATGAGGAACTCAGCGCAGACGACAGCGCCCGGCGGGTTGGTGAGCACTTGCTGAAGTGGCACGCGCGCATGCCGTTCGCCGCCGAGAATTTCTTGCCGGGCTCGGAGGCGCAAAGCTATGCCGCCGAGTGGCTGCCCGCCGCCGATGGGCGCGGTGCGGCGCATCCGGCGTTCAACCAGCCGCTGCCTGCCGAAGCGCTGCAGCAAATATCGTTGGATGAGCTGCTGCGATTTTACCGCCATCCGATTCGCGCATTTTTCCAACTGCGGCTGGGCGTCAGTTTTATCCTGGAAGAGACCGAGCTGCCCGACGAAGAACCCTTCACGCTGGATAACCTCAGCCGTTACCAGTTCAACAGCCAGCTGCTGAATACGCTGATAGACGGCGACGATCCCGAACGGTTGTTCCAGCGGGTGCGCGCCGCCGGCGGCTTGCCCTATGGCGCCTTCGGCGAAATCTATTGGCAAAAACAGCAGGAGGAGATGAGCGAACTGGCCGAGCAGGTGCGTGCGGAACGCGCAGAGAGCCATAGCCTGGAGCTGGATATCGATATCGCCGGCGTGCGCCTCAGCGGCTGGCTGCATCAGGTGCAGGATGACGGCCTGCTGCGCTGGCGGCCTGCTACGCTGTCGGCGGTGGACGGCATATTGCTGTGGCTGGAGCACCTGGTGTACTGCTGCGCCGGCGGCACCGGCGAGAGCCGCATGTATGGCCGCAAGAATTCCGCCTGGCGCTTTGCCGCGCTGGCGCCAGAAGAGGCACAGGCGCAGCTGGCGGAACTGCTGGCGGGCTATCAGCGCGGTCTGAGTCAGCCGCTGCTGTTGTTGAACAAGAGCGGCTGGGCGTGGCTAAGTCAGTGCTATCTGCCGGAAACGCAGGAAATCGACTGGGAGGAAGAAGCGCAAATTAAGGCACGCGCCAAACTGCTGCAGGCCTGGCAGGGCGATCAGCGCATTCCCGGAGAAGGGGAAGATCCCTACGTGCAGCGAGTGTTCCGCCAATTGGATAATGAATACTTGGCGCAAATACTGGCCGAAACAGAGCGTTATCTGTTGCCGGTGGCGCGGCATAACCTGGGGTAACAATCCCCCGGTGGTGCTGTGCGGCGGGAGGTGGTAAAAATAACGAAGGTTATATTCAACCATTGGGGTAATTCCCGGTCTTACATAACGTACAGGCATATACCCGCCGTGTTTCGGGCCGCCACATTGGCGAAGAACCCGGCGAGTACCGATTTGGTTATGTGGTTTTGATGCACGTCGCCAACGTCAGGGAGTGGGCGTAGCGACGTCAGAATAGGGGTTTATTTTGGATATGCGCAGACAGTTGGCCCGTATCGCCGGGCTGGTATTATTGGCTATGTGTTGGGCACCGTTGAGTTGGGCCGCGCAAGGATGGCAACCGCTGGCGGAGAAGATCAACAAGAGCGAACACGATCCACGTCAGTATGAAGCGATCAAGTTGGCTAACGGCATGACGGTGTTGCTGGTGTCCGATGCCCAGGCTCCGAAATCGCTGGCGGCGCTGGCATTGCCGGTCGGGTCACTCGAAGATCCGAACAGCCAACTGGGCTTGGCGCACTATCTGGAGCATATGGTACTGATGGGCTCCAAACGTTACCCAGAGCCGGAGAACCTGTCCGAATTCCTGAAAAAGCACGGCGGCAGCCACAACGCCAGCACGGCCTCTTATCGCACTGCCTTCTATCTGGAAGTGGAAAATGACGCGCTGGAGCCGGCGGTCGATCGCATGGCCGACGCCATTGCCGAGCCGCTGCTGGATCCGGGCAATGCCGATCGCGAGCGCAACGCGGTGAACGCCGAATTGACGATGGCACGTTCGCGCGACGGCATGCGTATGGCGCAGGTCGGCGCGGAAACCCTTAACCCGGCGCATCCGAGCGCGCGCTTCTCCGGCGGTAATCTCGATACGCTGAAAGACAAGCCGGACAGCAAGTTGCACAATGAGCTGACCGGCTTCTATAAACGCTACTACTCCGCCAACCTGATGATGGGCGTTTTGTACGGCAATCAGCCACTGTCGCAGCTGGCTGATATTGCGGCAAAAACCTTTGGCCGCGTGCCGAATCACGACGCCAGCGTGCCGCCGATCACCGTGCCGGCCGTGACGCCGGAACAGCAGGGCATCATCATTCACTATGTGCCGGCGCAGCCGCGCAAGCAGCTGAAGGTCGAGTTCCGCATCGATAACAACAGCGCCGCGTTTCGCAGCAAAACCGATACCTACATCAGCTACCTGATCGGCAACCGCAGCAAGAACACCCTGTCTGACTGGTTGCAGAAGCAGGGGCTGGCGGACGCCATCAATGCCGGCGCCGATCCGATGGTCGATCGCAACGGCGGCGTCTTCGCCATCAGCGTTTCACTGACCGACAAAGGCCTGGCCCAGCGCGACGAAGTCGTCGCCGCCATTTTCAACTACCTGAAAATGCTGCGCAGCGAAGGCATCAAGCAGAGCTACTTCGATGAAATCTCGCATGTTCTGAACCTGGATTTCCGTTATCCGTCGATTACGCGCGACATGGACTACATCGAATGGCTGGTGGACACCATGCTGCGCGTGCCGGTTGAGCATGCGCTGGACGCGCCTTACCTGGCCGATCGTTATGATCCTAAGGCGATCGCCGAACGTCTGGATGCCATGACGCCGCAAAACGCGCGCATCTGGTTCGTCAGCCCGGATGAGCCGCACAACAAGACGGCCTATTTCGTCAACGCGCCTTACCAGGTCGACAAAATCACGCCGCAGCGTTTTACGCAGTGGCAGCAGCTGGGCAGCGGCATTTCCCTGTCGTTGCCAGCGCTCAACCCGTACATCCCGGATGACTTTACCCTGACCAAGCCGTCGCACGAGTTCAAAAAGCCGGAAATGGTGGTGGATAAACCTGGCCTGCGCGTGCTGTACATGCCGAGCCGTTACTTCGCCGACGAGCCGAAGGCCGACGTCACCGTCGCTTTCCGCAACGCCAAAACCATGGATTCCGCGCGTAACCAGGTGCTGTTCTCGCTGACGGATTATCTGGCCGGCCTCGCGCTGGATCAGCTGAGCTATCAGGCATCGGTCGGCGGGCTGAGCTTCTCGACCTCGCCGAACAACGGCCTGATGTTTAACGCCAACGGTTTTACCCAGCGTTTGCCGCAGTTGCTGACGGCGCTGATCGAGGGCTATTCCAGCTTCACGCCGACGGAAGATCAGCTGGCGCAGGCCAAATCCTGGTATCTGGAACAGTTGGACGCCGCCGAGAAGGGCAAGGCGTTTGAGCTGGCCATTCAGCCGGTGCAGATGGTTTCCCGCGTGCCGTATTCCGAACGCAGCGAGCGCCGCGAAGTGCTGAAGACGCTGACGCTGAAAGACGTGCTGGCCTATCGCGATAGCCTGCTGGCCGAGGCCACGCCAGAGCTGTTGGTGGTGGGCAACATGAGCAAGCAGCAGGTCGACACGCTGGCGTCGACGCTGAAACATCGCCTGGGCTGTACCGGCATCGAATGGTGGCACGGCGAAGACGTGGTGGTGGACAAGAATCAGCTGGCCAACCTGCAACAGGTGGGCAGCAGCACTGACTCGGCGCTGGCGGCGGTCTATGTGCCGACCGGCTACGACGAAGTGACCGGCATGGCCTACAGCTCGCTGCTGGGGCAGATTATTCAGCCGTGGTTCTATAGCCAACTGCGCACTCAGGAGCAATTGGGGTATGCGGTCTTTGCCTTCCCGATGTCGGTGGGGCGCCAGTGGGGCGTGGGCTTCCTGTTGCAGAGCAACAGCAAGCAGCCGGCCTACCTGTACCAGCGTTATCAGGATTTCTACCCGAAAACCGAGAAGCGCTTGCGCGACATGAGCGAGGCGGACTTTGAGCAGTACAAACAGGCGCTCATCAATGAGCTGAAGCAGCGGCCGCAAACCCTGAGCGAAGAGGCCAGCCGGTTCGCCAACGATTTCGATCGCGGCAATTTCGCCTTCGATACCCGTCAGAAGCTGATCGCGCAGGTGCAGCAGCTGACGCCGGCCAAGCTGGCGGATTATTTCCACCAGGCGGTGATCCAGCCACAGGGGCTGGCGGTGCTGTCACAGGTGAGCGGCAGCGGGCAAGATAAGGCGGATTACGCGGCGCCTAAGGACTGGGTCACCTATCCGAACGCGTCTGCATTGCAGCAGATCCTACCGCGCAAAGTGGCGACGCCATGACGGAAACGGCCCCGCAGAGGCTGGAGCCGCTGACGCTGCCGCTGTTCGGCGAACGCCTGATCGAAGCGTCGGCGGGCACCGGCAAAACCTTTACCATCGGCGCGCTGTACCTGCGTTTGCTGCTGGGATTGGGCGGTGAAGCGGCGTTTCCTCGTCCGCTGACGGTAGAAGAAATCCTGGTGGTGACCTTTACCGAGGCCGCCACCGAGGAGCTGCGCGGGCGTATCCGCGACAATATTCACGGATTACGCATCGCCTGCGTACGGGGTGTCAGCGCCAACCCGCTGTTTTCGGCGCTGATGGCTGAAATTGACGATTTGACCGACGCCGCCTCGCAGCTGCTGGCGGCGGAGCGGCAGATGGACGAAGCGGCGATCTACACCATTCACGGCTTTTGCCAACGAATGCTGACGCACAACGCCTTCGAGTCCGGCATGCTGTTTGAACAAACGCTGGTGCAGGACGAACTGCCGCTGCGGCGGCAGGCCTGTGCCGACTTCTGGCGTCGCCACTGCTATCCGTTGCCGCTGGGCGTGGCGCGTGCGGTCAGCCAGGAGTGGAGCGGCCCGGAAGCGTTGCTGGCCGATCTTTCCGGCTATCTGCACGGTGAGGCGCCGGCGCTGCGTCGGCCGCCGAAGGATGAAGAAACCGTCCTGATGCGCCACGAGCAGATCGTCGCGCGCATCGACGCCATCAAGGCGCAATGGCGGGCGGCGGCGGGCGAGCTGGAGGCATTGATCGCCCAGTCCGGCGTCGATAAGCGCAGCTACAGCAGCAAGCACCTGCCAAACTGGCTGAACAAGGTCGGCGAATGGAGCGGGCAGGAGACTCAGGACTATCAGCTGCCGAAGGAACTGGATAAATTTCGCCAGTCGGTGCTGCTGGAGAAGACCAAGAAAGGCGAGCCGCCGCGGCATGCGCTGTTCACGGCGATCGACGAGCTGTTCGATGAGCCGTTGACGCTGCGCGACCTGATCATGGCGCGTGCGCTCAGCGAGATCCGCACTTCCATTCAGCAGGAAAAGCGCCAGCGTGCCGAGCTGGGGTTTGACGACCTGCTCAGCCGGCTGGACGGCGCCCTGCAAAGCGGCGGTGGTGAACAGCTGGCGCAGGCGATCCGTCAGCGCTACCCGGTGGCGATGATCGATGAATTCCAGGATACCGATCCGCAGCAATACCGTATTTTCCAAAAGCTTTACGTCGGCCGGCCCGATTGCGGCCTGCTGCTGATTGGCGATCCCAAGCAGGCGATTTACGCCTTTCGCGGCGCCGACATTTTTACCTACATGCGGGCGCGTTCAGAGGTGAGCGCCCACTATACGCTGGAGACCAACTGGCGCTCGTCGCCGTCGATGGTCGCCAGCGTCAATCACCTGTTTTCTCAGGTAGAAAAGCCTTTCCTGTTCGGCCAAATCCCCTTTATCGAGGTCAGCGCGGCGGAAAAGAACCAAGGGTTGGCGTTTGACCTGCACGGCAAGCCGCAACCGGCGATGCAGTTCTGGCTGCAGCAGGGGGAAGGCGCCGGTGTAAGTGATTACCAACAGTTGATGGCGCGCCTGTGCGCCACGCAAATTCGCGACTGGCTCAGCGCCGGGCAGCAGGGCCAGGCATGGTTGCAGGGCGGCAAGGAGCCTCGTTCGGTACAAGCCTCCGATATCACAGTGCTGGTGCGCAGCCGGAATGAGGCGGCGTTGGTGCGCGATGCGCTGAGCGCGCTGTCCATTCCGTCGGTGTATCTGTCCAACCGCGACAGCGTGTTCGACACCCCGGAGGCCAAAGACCTGCTGTGGTTGTTGCAGGCGGTGTTGGCGCCGGAACAGGAGCGCACGCTGCGCAGCGCCATGGCCACCGGGCTGATGGGGTTGGACGCGCCGACGCTGGACGGCCTGAGCCGCGATGAGCGCGCCTGGGACGCGCTGGTTAACGAGTTCGACAACTACCGCACGCTCTGG
Source organism: Serratia sp. A07 (assembly GCF_058725505.1). Classification (NCBI taxonomy): domain Bacteria; kingdom Pseudomonadati; phylum Pseudomonadota; class Gammaproteobacteria; order Enterobacterales; family Yersiniaceae; genus Serratia; species Serratia sp. A07. The sequence goes on along the minus strand of NZ_JBZXDO010000013.1, from coordinate 75,614 downwards.
CTGCGCCGCGGCGTGTTGCCGATGCTGAGCGAGGTGATGAAAGCGCGCCAGCTGGCGGAGAACCTGCTGGCCAGCGCCGGCGGCGAGCGTCGCTTGACCGACGTGCTGCACCTGGGGGAGCTGTTGCAAGAGGCGGCGGCGCAGCTCGACAGCGAGCATGCGCTGGTTCGCTGGTTGGCGCAGCAGATTGCCCAGCCTAATCGCCAGTCCGACAATCAACAGCTCCGGCTGGAGAGCGACCGGCATCTGGTGCAGGTGATCACCATCCACAAGTCCAAGGGGCTGGAATTCGATCTGGTGTGGCTGCCGTTCGTCGGCAATTTCCGCCAGCAGCAACAGGCGCTGTATCACGATCGCCACAGCTTCCAGGCATTGCTGGATCTCGACGCCAATGAAGAGAGCCAGGCCTGGGCGGAGGAGGAGCGGTTGGCGGAAGACCTGCGTCTGCTGTACGTGGCGCTGACCCGCTCGGTGTACCACTGCAGCATCGGCATCGCGCCGTTGTTCCAGGGCACGCGCAAGAAACAGGGCGAGACCGATCTGCACCGCAGCGCATTGGGTTATCTGGTGCAGGGCGGGCAGGCCGGCGACGCTGCGTATCTGCAGGAGCGGCTGCAGCAACTGGCGGGCGGCGGCATTGCGCTGTCGCTGGTGGAACCGCCGGACGAGGCGCCCTGGCAGCCCCAGGCGGCGTTGGCTGAAGCGCTGGCGGCGAAAAACTTTACCCGGCGGATCCAGGATTTTTGGCGGGTGACCAGCTATACCGGTTTGCAACAGCACGGCGCGAGCCTGATGCAGGATCTGCTGCCGCGTCTGGATGTCGACGCCGCGGGCGAGCGCGGGGAAGAAAGTGAGCCAGCGCTCACACCGCATACCTTCCCGCGCGGCGCAACGCCCGGCACCTTCCTGCACAGCCTGTTCGAAACATTGGATTTCACTCAGCCGTTAGACGAACAGTGGCTGCTGGCACAGCTGCAACAGCACGGGTTCGCCGAACATTGGCAGCCGATTTTGCTGGCGTGGATGCAGGTGTTGCTCAACACGCCGCTCGCCGACAGCGGCGTGACGCTGGCGGCGCTGACGCCGCAGCACAAGCAGGCCGAGCTGCAGTTCTATTTGCCGATCAACCGGCTGTTGCAGGCGAAGGAGCTCGATGCCCTGGTGAAGCGTTACGATCCGCTTTCCGCCCGCTGTCCGGCGCTGGATTTTCATCAGGTGCAGGGCATGCTGAAAGGCTTTATCGACCTGGTGTTCTGCTGGCAGGGCAAATACTACCTGCTGGACTACAAGTCCAACTGGCTGGGGGAAGACAGTAGCGCCTATACCCGGCCGGCGATGGAGCAGGCGATGGCGGAGCATCGTTACGATCTGCAATACCAGCTGTATACGCTGGCGCTGCATCGTTATCTGCGTCATCGGTTGCCGGATTACGATTATCGGCGCCATTTTGGCGGGGTGATTTATCTGTTCCTGCGCGGCGTGGATGCGGCGCACCCGGGCAACGGCATTTTCACCTGTCTTCCCGAGTTTGAGCTGGTGGAGGGGATGGATCGCTTGTTCAGCGGCGAAGCTGCGGCGACGGAGGAAGGCTCATGATCGCACTGCTGGAGCAGGCGGTGGCGCTTGGCGTGCTGCGCCCGCTGGACGTGCAGTTCGCCCGCGTGGTGGCGAACGAAGACGAGCCCGATATTTTGCTGGCCGCCGCCTGCCTGAGCGCAGAGGCGGGGGCCGGCCACGTCTGTCTGATGCTGGAGCAACTGCAGGCGGACACGCTGTTTGAAGGGCGCCAGCCGGCGTTGGCGTTGGCGGTGTGGGAGGCGGCCGGGCGACCGGATAGCGTGCGTTGGCAGCAGCGTTTGGCGGCCAGCGCAGCGGTCGGGGACGGCAGTAGCGCTACGCCACTGGTGCTACGCGGGCCGCGCCTGTATCTGCAGCGCATGTGGCAAAACGAAGGTGAAGTGGCGGCGTTTATCGGCGGTGAAGGCGAGTCGTTGGCGGTACCGGAGGCTGAGTTGCGCATTATTCTCGACCGCTTGTTCGGCGCGGCGAGCGACGAACCCGATTGGCAGAAGATCGCCGCCGCAGTGGCCGCCACGCGGCGTATCGCGGTCATTTCCGGCGGGCCTGGCACCGGTAAAACCACCACCGTCGCCAAGCTGTTGGCGGCGCTGGTGCAGCTGGATGAAGGCGCGCGCTTGCGCATTCAACTGGCGGCACCGACCGGCAAGGCGGCGGCGCGCCTGACGGAGTCGCTTGGCAGCGCCAGCCGCCAGTTGGCGCTGACCCCGGCGCAGCAGGCGCTGTTCCCGACGGAGGCGGCGACGTTGCACCGTCTGTTGGGGGCGCAACCGAACAGTCAGCGCATGCGCTATCACCGTGGCAACCGGCTGCATTTAGATGTGCTGGTGGTGGATGAGGCCTCGATGGTCGATCTGCCGATGATGGCGCGCCTGATTGCCGCGCTGCCCGATCGGGCGCGGGTGATTTTCCTCGGCGACCGCGATCAGCTGGCCTCGGTGGAGGCCGGCGCGGTGCTGGGAGATATTTGCCGCTTTGCCGAGCAGGGATACAGCGACGCGCGTGCCGCAGAGCTGAGCCGCCTGACCGGCTGTTCGCTCGCAGGGCGGCAGGCCGATGCGGAAGCGGCGGTGCGCGACAGCCTGTGTCTGCTGCGCAAGAGCTACCGTTTCGATGCCCGTTCCGGCATCGGTCAGCTGGCGTTGGCGGTCAACGCCGGTGCGGGGGATCGCGCGCTGGCGGCATTAAACGGCAGTTTCGGCGATGTCACGGGCTATGCGCTGGCGACGAGCGAAGAGTATCAGGCGCTGTTGGATGCCTGCGTGGCGGGCTATCGCGACTATTTGCGGCTGACCGCCGAAGGCGCGGACGCGGCGGCGGTGCTGGCGGCCTTTGGCCGTTTTCAGGTGCTGTGCGCGCTGCGTGAAGGGCCATTCGGCGTCGCCGGCTTGAATGATCGTATTGAGCTCGGGCTGCAGCGTGCCGGTCTGATCGACCGCAAACCGGGCATGCTCGGCCGCTGGTACCGGGGGCGGCCGGTGATGATCGGCCGCAACGACAGCGCGCTGGGGCTGTTCAATGGGGATATCGGCATTACGCTGCCGGATGAGCACGGCGATTTGCGCGTGCATTTCCAACTGCCGGACGGCAGCATCAAGTCGGTGCAGCCGAGCCGTTTGCCGGCGCATGAAACCGCCTATGCCATGACGGTGCACAAATCTCAGGGATCGGAGTTTGACCATACGGTCCTGGTGTTGCCGAATCACTTCCTGCCGGTGCTGACGCGTGAGCTGGTCTATACCGCGATCACTCGCGCGCGTAAGCAGCTCTCGCTGTATGCCACGGAGGCGGTGTTGCTGCGGGCCATTCGCATGCCGACTCAGCGTCGCAGCGGATTGGCTGAACGGCTTCAGGCGACGGAATAAGCGTTGAAGGGGCGCGGCAACGGCCGCGCCGTGGGGATTACAGATCGGCCAGCAGGATTTTGGAACGGCGCTGGTAGTTATACAGCGCCTGCTTTTGCATCGGCAGCACGTCGACTTCCGCCGGGGTGAATCCGCGTTCCTGGAACCAGTGGATGCTGCGGGTGGTCAGCACGAACAGCTTCTTCAGCCCCATCTGCCGCGCCTGGTTTTCCACCCGCTGCAGCAGCATCTCGCCGCGCGAAGAGCTGCGGTAATCGGGATGTACCGCGACACAGGCCATCTCACCGATTTTTTCCTCTAAGAACGGGTACAGCGCCGCGCAGGCGATGGTCAGGTTGTCGCGTTCGATAATGGTGAACTTGTCGATCTCCATCTCCAGCTGTTCGCGCGAACGGCGCACCAGAATACCCTGCTGTTCGAGCGGCCGGATCAGCTCCAGAATGCCGCCGATGTCGTTGATCGTCGCCCGGCGCACCTGTTCGGCGCTCTCCATCACGATTTGGGTGCCGATGCCGTCGCGTGAGAACAGCTCTTGCACCAGCGCGCCGTCTTCCTGGTAGCTGATCAGGTGGCTGCGGCGCACACCGCTGCGGCAGCCTTTTACCGCGCCGCGCAGGAAGCGCACGGTGCCGGAATGGTAGTCGCCGCCTTCCTCGAGCTCTTCAAGGCGCTTTTGCGCGTCGTTGGGGAACAGCTCGGAAAGGATGTTGCCCTCCGCGTCGGTCACACCTTGCGAGGAGCAGAAACCGATCATTTTTTCCGCTTTCAGCTTGATCGCCAACTGGGTAGCCACTTCTTCCGAAGTCAGGTTGAAACTCTCGCCGGTGACCGAAACCGCGACCGGGCCGATCAGCACGATGGCGTTGCTGTCGAGCTGGCGGTGGATCGCGTCTTCATCGATGCGGCGAATGCGGCCGCTGTGACAGTAGTCGATGCCGTCATCGACGCCCAGCGGCTGCGCGATGATGAAGTTGCCGCTGACCACGTTGATATGCGCGCCCTGTAGCGGCGTGTTGTTGAGGCTCATCGACAGCCGGGCGGTGATATCGAGCTGCAACAAACCGGCGGCCTGCTTGACCAGCTCGAGCGTATGGGCGTCGGTCACGCGGGTGTGTTTGTGGTAGATCGGCTCATAGTTGTGCTGCGCCAGATTGGCGTCGATCTGCGGCCGTGCGCCGTAAACCACCACCAGGCGAATGCCCAGACTATGCAGCAGCCCGATATCGTTGACGATGTTGGAGAAATTCTCGTGTTCGATGGCTTCCCCGCCGAGCATGATGACAAACGTCTTGCCGCGGTGGGCATTGATATAGGGGACTGAGTGACGGAATCCTTGCACCAGCTCTGTACTACGTTCCTTCACGACAAACCTCTTTTGCATATTTATACGGTATTTTTGTATTTTTATTCTTTTATTGCGCCGATGGCAAGCGAGAAATCGTCATGAAGAGTGCGCTAAGGGTGCTAAATCGTTAATAAATTGAAAAACCATAAAAAGATTTTCTGATGACAGGGCTGGAATGATTGGTTAAAGTTTTCGGCATCCCCATTTTATTGGTGTTTTTTTCATCTGTTGTAAACAGCTATTACTGCCGGAGCCGCATGCCAAACTCTAATCACAATCTGGGCCGCCGTCGTTTATTACAGGGCGTTGCCGCCAGCTGGTTGCTGAGTGTGAGTCGCACGGGCTTCGCCGCGTCATCGCACGTGATCGCCGTGCGCGTCTGGCCATCCTCCACCTATACCCGCGTCACGCTGGAATCCAACGTCGAGCTGAAATACAAGCAGTTTGCCCTGACCAATCCCGATCGCGTGGTGGTGGACATTGAAGGCGTTCACCTTAACAGCGTGCTGAAAGGCATCGCCGGGCAGGTACGTGCCGACGACCCTTATCTCAAGCAGGCGCGCGTTGGCCAGTTCGATCAGAATACCGTGCGGCTGGTGCTGGAGCTCAAGCAGAGCGTCAGCCCGCATATTTTCACGCTGGCGCCGGTGCCGGAGTATCGCAACCGTCTGGTCATGGATCTCTACCCGACCAAGGCCGGCAGCGGCGGTGAGGAGTATGATCCGCTACTGGCGTTACTGGAAGATTACAACAAGGGCGATCTGGAGCGCACGTTGCCGCCGGAAGCGCCGCAGGCCGGCAAGGCGGGGCGCGATCGGCCGATCGTCATCATGCTGGATCCTGGCCACGGCGGCGAAGATCCCGGCGCTATCGGCAAGTACAAGACGCGCGAGAAAGACATCGTATTGCAGATTGCCCGCAAGCTGAGCGCCATGATCAAGCGCGAGCCGAACATGAAGGTGTTCATGACGCGCAACGAAGACGTGTTTATCCCGCTCAAGGTGCGCGTCGCCAAGGCGCGCAAGCAGCGCGCGGATCTGTTCGTTTCGATTCACGCCGACGCCTTTACCAGCCGCGCGGCGCGCGGTTCATCGGTGTTCGCGTTGTCCACCAAGGGCGCCACCAGCTCGGCGGCCAAGTTCCTGGCGCAGACGCAGAACGCGTCGGACCAAATTGGCGGCGTCAGCAAGAGCGGCGACCGTTATCTCGACCATACCATGTTCGATCTGATCCAGACCGCGACCATCAACGACAGCCTGAAGTTCGGCAAGGAAGTGTTGAATCGGATGGGGAAAATCAACCGGTTGCACAAGAATCGCGTCGATCAGGCCGGTTTTGCGGTGTTGAAGGCGCCGGATATCCCGTCGATCCTGGTGGAAACGGCGTTTATCAGCAATATCGAAGAGGAGCGCAAGCTGCGCACCAGCCATTTCCAGCAGCAGGTGGCGGAGTCGATTCTGGCGGGCATCAAGGCTTATTTCGCCAACGGCGGCGCGCTGGCGAGCCGATAGAAGCAGGGCCGGGCGCGAGTCCGGCTATTTTTGCGGATTGCAGATACAAAAAAACACCCGTCAGGGTGCTTGTCTGTTGTCATCAAGAGTTGGTTGCGGAGGCCGGATTTGAACCGACGACCTTCGGGTTATGAGCCCGACGAGCTACCAGGCTGCTCCACCCCGCGTCCGTCTTGATGCTGTATTACTACGAAACCACCGTTTCATGGTATGCCGCTGGTACGACATTCGGTTGGTTGCGGGGGCCGGATTTGAACCGACGACCTTCGGGTTATGAGCCCGACGAGCTACCAGGCTGCTCCACCCCGCGTCCGTATAATACTTTGTTATCGAAGCCAAACGCAAATACCGCCAATGCGGCATCGGTTGGTTGCGGGGGCCGGATTTGAACCGACGACCTTCGGGTTATGAGCCCGACGAGCTACCAGGCTGCTCCACCCCGCGTCCGATGGATGCGCACTATACTCTCCGTGCGTTTTGTTGCAAACCCTTTTTGCATTTTATTGGCCTAAACCCGTTTTTCTGCTGGATTTGCCCGCAATTTGCCTTCTTTTTCATCACCATCCTCCGTGCGGCTTTTTTTATTTGCAGCGATTCCTTTATCAATGAGCGTTTGTTATCGTTCAGCCGGTAGATCATATCAGTTTGAGAGTGTGCGCGATGAAAGGACGTTGGGGCAAATACCTGCTGGGCGGGTTGATAGTGGCGGTGTTGGCGGGCTGTTCGTCCAAGCCGACCGATCGGGGTCAGCAATATAAAGACGGCCGTCTGGATCAATCGCTGGAGCTGGTCAATCAGCCCAACGCCAAAGGTTCGCCGGTCAACGCCAAGGACTACTCGGATCAGCTGATGGAGATCAAGTACGCATCGCCTTCGCTGTTTAACCGCAACAACAGCACCTATCAGGCGGTGCAAAGCTGGATGGCGTCCGGCGCCGACACGCGCATGCTGAGCCAGTACGGCCTCAGCGCTTACCAGATGGAAGGCGTCGACAATTACGGCAACGTGCAGTTTACCGGCTACTACACGCCGGTGGTGCAGGCGCGCTATACCCAACAGGGCGAGTTCCGCTATCCGCTGTACCGCATGCCGCCGAAGGGCAGAGGCCGCTTGCCGGATCGCGCGGGCATCTATTCCGGCGCGCTCGACGATCGCTATATCATCGCTTACACCAACTCGCTGATGGACAACTTCATGATGGAAGTCCAGGGCAGTGGCTACGTCGACTACGGCAACGGCCAGCCGCTGGTGTTCTTCGGCTACGGCGGCAAGAACGGCCACGCCTATCGCAGCATCGGCAAGGTGCTGATCGATCGCGGCGAAGTGGCCAAGGCGGACATGTCGATGCAGGCGATCCGTCAGTGGGCGGATACCCACAGCGCCGCAGAGGTGCGTGAGCTGCTGGAGCAAAATCCGTCGTTCGTGTTCTTCCGCCCGGAAGCTTTTGCGCCGGTGAAGGGCGCCAGCGCGGTGCCGCTGATCGCCAAAGCCTCGGTGGCCTCCGACCGTTCGCTGATCCCGGCGGGCACCACGCTGCTGGCCGAAGTGCCGCTGCTGGACAACAAGGGCAAATTCACGGGAAAATACGAGATGCGCCTGATGGTCGCGCTCGACGTGGGCGGCGCCATCAAGGGCCAGCATTTTGACATGTATCAGGGCATCGGGCCGGAAGCCGGCCACTCGGCGGGATACTACAACCACTATGGCCGCGTCTGGGTGCTGAAGAACAACGGCGGTGGCCAGCTGTTCAGCGCCAATCAGTCAAACGGCGGCGGTTCGTTGCTGGCCACCCGCTAAACGCATACGGCGTGAAAAGAGTGACCCGCAAGGGCCGGATTTTCCGGCCCTTATCATTTGCATTACGAAGGTAATTAAAGCGTTATGAGCACAGCTTATTCGGAAGCCTATCTGCAGCGTTTCGGCGGCACGGCGCGGTTGTACGGCCAGCAGGCGTTGGCGGTGTTCGCGCAGGCGCACGTCTGCGTGATCGGCATCGGCGGCGTGGGTTCCTGGGCGGCTGAGGCACTGGCGCGCACCGGCATCGGCGCCATCACCCTGATCGACATGGATGATGTTTGCGTCACCAATACCAACCGCCAGATCCACGCGTTGCGCCAACACGTCGGGCAATCGAAAACCGAGGTGATGGCGGAGCGTATCCTGGCGATTAACCCGGAATGCCGGGTGACCTGCATCGATGATTTCATCACCCCGGACAACGTCGCCGAGCTGCTGGACCATAACTTCAGCTACGTCATCGACGCGATCGACAGCGTGCGGCCGAAGGCGGCGTTGCTGTCATACTGCCGCCGCTTCAAGATCCCGGTGGTGACCACCGGCGGCGCCGGCGGGCAGATTGACCCGACCAAGATCGAAGTGGCCGATCTGGCGAAAACCATCCAGGATCCGCTGGCCGCCAAACTGCGCGAGCGGCTGAAGCACGATTTCAACGTGGTGAAAAACGGCAAGGGCAAGCTGGGCATCGACTGCGTCTTCTCCAGCGAGCCGCTGGTTTACCCGCAGCCGGACGGTTCGGTGTGCGCTTCGCGCAGCACGGCGGAAGGGCCGAAAAGAATGGATTGCAGCGCGGGATTCGGCGCGGCGACCATGGTCACCGCGACCTTCGGCTTCGTCGCCGTGTCGCACGCGCTGAAAAAGATGGTGGCGAAGGCGGCGCGTCAGGCGTAACGGGCGGCGATGGCCTTTACGGCGGCGGCCAACGCCGCCAGGCCGCTGGCGCGGGTGGCGCTCAGCTGCGCGCGCAATGCCAGGCGGTCGAACAGCGCCAGCGGATCCAATGCGGCGATCTGCTGCGGCGTTTTCCCTTCCACTTCGGTCAGCAGCACCGCCAACAGGCCGCGCACGATGCGGCCTTCGCTGTCGCCATAGAAGTGCAGCGTGCCGTCTTCCAGCAACTGGTGCCCCAACCAGACGCGGTTTTCACACCCGCTCAACGCTATTTCTTCACTGCGCAAGGCCTCCGGCAGCGGCGGCAGCCGTTTCGCGAGCATAATCAGCTGGCGGTAGCGGTCTTCCCACTGTTTCAGCGTGCTGAAGGTGGCGATCAACGCTTCGGCGGTGACCTCTCGGCCAAAAGGATGGGGGGCGAGCATAGCGTCTCCGGGAATCAAGTCAGTCGGCCAGCAGATCGAGGGCGTGAGTCAACGCGCTGACCAGCGTATCGACGTCCTGTTGCGCATTGTAGGGGGCGAACGATGCGCGCAGCGTGCCGCTGACGCCTAACGCCGCCATCAGCGGCTGCGCGCAGTGTTGGCCGGCGCGCAGCGCAATGCCTTGCTCCGCCAACAGCGTGACGATGTCGCTGTGGTGTACGCCGGCGATATCGAACGCCAGCAGGCTGGAGCCGGAGCTGCGGAAGCTGCGAAAGCCCGGTAGCTGCGCCAACCGCTGTTCCGCCTGGTCCGCCAGCTCGCGGCTGTAGCGCTCCGCCGCCGCCATGTCCTGCTCGTTGAGCCAGGTGAGCGCCGCGGCCAACCCCAGCACGCCGGCGATGTTCGGCGTGCCGGCTTCGAAGCAGTGCGGCGGTTTTTGCGGGGTAAAACCGTCGAACGACGCCTGGGTCAGCATCTTGCCGCCGCCTTGCCACGGCGCCATCTGCGCCAGCAGCTCGGCTTTGCCGTACAGCGCGCCGATGCCGGTCGGGCCATACAGCTTGTGGCCGGAGAAGGCGTAGAAATCGATGTCGAGCCGCTGTACGTCGGCCGGGCCGTGAACCACGCCCTGAGCGCCGTCGATCATCACGCGTGCGCCGGCGGCATGCGCCTGTGCGATCGCCGGCGCCAGATCCGGGCAGCCGCCGGTGACGTTGGACATTTGCCCCAGCGCCAACAGGCGGGTGTTGTCGTTGAGCAGGGTGGGCAGCTGCGTCAAATCCGGCAACCGATCGGCGCCGATCGGCAGTTTCACCACCCGCGCGCCGGTTTGCTCTGCCACCATCAGCCAGGGGATCAGGTTGGCGTGGTGTTCCGCTTCACTTACCAGGATTTCATCGCCCGGCTGCAGGCGCGGACGCAGGTAGCTCTGCGCCACCAGGTTGATCGCCTCGGTGGTGCCGCGCGTCCAGACGATGTCGTCGGCCGACGGCGCATTGATCAACTGGGCCACCTGGACGCGCGCTCGTTCGAAACGGGCGGTCAGATCCTGCGCTGCCCGATGCTGGCTGCGGTGCACGGTGGCGGCGTCATCGCGATAAAATTGCTGCGTGGCGTCGATCACCGCCTGCGGTTTCAACGCGGTGGCGGCGCTGTCCAGATAGATGCCGTCCTGCGCGAGCGCGGGAAACTGTTGGCGAAAAAGGCTGGGGTTAAAAGGCGTCATACCCTGATTGTCACTGGCTTGAGTCGATGGGTGATCCTGTCCTATTTTGCCGCCGGAGACAAGCGATCCTGCCTATTAGGACTTATCGCCTGGCAAAATTTGGAAAGTTTGTTATGCTATTAAATGTGCGCTAATTAATCGCATCTATACAGATAAAAGGTATTTATCAGCATTTAAAACTACAAAGGAGTCCTCAATGAAGAAAACAGCCGCAGTTCTCTCTGCTCTGATGCTTACGTTCACCCTGGCCGCCTGTTCCAGCAACTACGTGATGCATACCAATGACGGACGCACCATTGTCGCTGACGGCAAGCCTAAAGTGGACAACGACACCGGCATGATCAGCTATAAAGACGCCAACGGCGTCGAGCAGCAGATCAACCGCGCCGATGTGAAAGAGATGGTTGAAAGCAACCAGTAACCGTCAGGCAAAAAAAAGCACCGCAAGTTTTGCGGTGCTGCATAAAATCACTATGGACAGACAGGGTAAATGTACAGGAAGTGAAAAAACAGTAGCCTAGCTACCATGTCCGGAATCGCCGGACAATTTGCAAACACAACATCACAACCACAAGCCAAAAGTTCATCGGCGTCCTCGACACCCACTCCCTTTTCGTTCCGGCCCGGGAAGTGCCGCCACTATAGGTATTTGCTGGCGCATCCTCAACGGACAAATTATAATGGCTCGGATTAAAAAAACTAATGGCAATACGCCGTTAGCGTTTACCGATGGCTTGCCACGCAAAGCCGCCCGATTTTCGGCACCGAATCATTCGGATTAATGTTACACAAAAGTAGCTAATTTAATGTCTAAACGCTTACCTCCCCTCAATGCGCTGCGTGTGTTCGATGCGGCCGCTCGCCACCTGAGTTTCACCAAGGCGGCGGAAGAGCTGTTCGTGACCCAGGCCGCGGTGAGCCACCAGATCAAGTCGCTGGAGGACTTCCTCGGGCTGAAGCTGTTTCGCCGGCGCAACCGCTCGCTGCTGCTGACCGAAGAGGGGCAAAGTTACTACCTTGATATCAAGGAGATCTTCTCTTCGATCAACGAGGCGACGCGCAAGCTGCAGGCGCGCAGCGCCAAGGGGGCATTGACCGTCAGCCTGCCGCCGAGCTTCGCCATTCAGTGGCTGGTGCCGCGCCTGTCCGGCTTTAACTCAGCTTATCCGGGGATCGACGTGCGCATCCAGGCGGTGGACCGCGAAGAAGACAAGCTGGCGGATGACGTCGACGTGGCGATTTTCTACGGCCGCGGCAACTGGCCGGGGCTGCGTGCCGAGCGCCTGTATGCGGAATATCTGCTGCCGGTGTGTTCGCCGAGCCTGCTGACCGGCGATCATCCGCTGAAAACCGCCGAGGATCTGGCTTATCATACGCTGCTGCACGACGTTTCACGCCGCGACTGGCTGGCCTATACGCGCCAGCTGGGGTTGCAGCACATCAACGTGCAGCAGGGGCCGATCTTCAGCCACAGCGCCATGGTGGTGCAGGCGGCGGTACACGGCCAGGGCGTGGCGCTGGTGAACAACGTGATGGCGCAAACCGAGATTGAAGCCGGTCGCCTGGTGTGCCCGTTCAACGATGTGCTGGTCAGTAAAAACGCTTTTTATCTGGTATGTCATGACAGCCAAGCAGAACTGGGTAAAATAGCCGCCTTCCGGCAGTGGATCCTGGCGCGTGCCGCCAGCGAACAAGAGAAGTTCCGCTTCCGCTACGAACAATAAGGCCGGCCGCCGCCTTGCCGCGGCCGGTGATTTTTAATGGGATAGATCACGATGAGCAGCCGTTCCATGCTGGTTTTCGCCGCTATCAGCGGCTTTGTGTTTGTCGCGTTGGGCGCATTCGGCGCGCATGTGCTAAGTGGTACGCTCGGCGCCAACGAAATGGCCTGGATCCGCACCGGGCTGGAATATCAGGGATTCCACACCCTGGCCATCCTGGCGCTGGCGGTCGCGATGCAGCGCCGAGTGAGCCTGTGGTTTTACTGGAGCGGAGCGCTGTTGGCGTTCGGCACCGTGTTGTTCAGCGGCAGCCTCTATTGCCTGGCGCTGTCGCACCTGAAGGTCTGGGTATATATCACGCCGGTTGGCGGCGTGTGCTTCCTGATCGGCTGGATATTGATGTTGATTGGCGCTTTGCGTCTGAGGAAAAAGGCCGAGCGCCATGAATAAGATTGCGTTGTACTGCCGTCCCGGCTTTGAAAAAGAGTGTGCGGCGGAGATCACCGACAAAGCCGCCCAACTGGAGATTTACGGCTTTGCGCGGGTAAAAGAGCACAGCGGTTACGTGCTGTTCGAATGCTATCAGCCGGACGATGCCGACCGCCTGGCGCGGGAAATTCCGTTCCGCGAACTGATTTTCGCCCGCCAGATGATCGTGGTGGGTGAGCTGCTGCGCGATCTGCCGCCGGAAGATCGGGTATCGCCGATCGTCGGCATGCTGATCGGCGTGGTGGATCGCGGCGGCGAGCTGCGGGTGGAAGTGCCGGACACCAACGAAAGCAAAGAGCTGATGAAGTTCTGCCGCAAGCTGACGGTGCCGCTGCGCGGCGCGATGCGCGAGCAGAAGGTGCTGATGGCGCGCGAGAACCCGACTCGCCCGGTGGTGCACGTGTTCTTCATCGCGCCGGGCTGCTGCTACGTCGGTTACTCCTACAGCAACAACAACTCGCCGTTCTACATGGGCATTCCGCGTCTGCGCTTCCCGGCCGATGCGCCGAGCCGGTCGACGCTGAAGCTGGAAGAAGCGTTCCACGTGTTTATCCCCGCCGACGAGTGGGACGAACGCCTGGCCAGCGGCATGCACGCGGTCGATCTGGGCGCCTGCCCGGGCGGCTGGACCTATCAGCTGGTGAAACGCAGCATGATGGTGCATTCGGTGGATAACGGCCCGATGGCGCCGAGCCTGATGGAAACCGGCCAGGTGACGCACCACCGCGCCGACGGCTTCAAGTTCGAGCCGAACAGCAGCAAGATCTACTGGCTGGTGTGCGACATGGTAGAGAAACCGGCGAAGGTGACCAGCCTGATGATTCAGTGGCTGGTGAAAGGCTGGTGCCGCGAAGCGATCTTTAACCTCAAGCTGCCGATGAAAAAGCGCTATGAGGAAGTGTCGCAAAACCTGACGAGCATCCGCGAAGCGCTGGGCGCCGCCGGCATCAGCGTCGAAGTGCACGCCAAGCAGCTGTATCACGACCGCGAAGAGATCACCGTACACGTGCGCCGCATGTGGTCGGCGGTGCCGGGCCGGCGCGACGAGCGCGATTAATCGCGTTAAGCCTGATGAAGGGCGCTGCTTGCAGCGCCCTTATTGTATCGGCAGGCGCAGCTGCTGCAGGTTACCGTCCAGCGACAGATCGGTGCGCAGCGTGGCGACCTGTTTGCTGACGTAGGCCAGCTCGCGGTGTTGCTCCAGCTTGCCGCGCCATTTCTCCGGCACCTGCTCCAGGTGCTGATAGAGCCCGTCCAGGCTGCCCGACTGCTGCAACAGCAGCACGGCGGTTTTCGGCCCGATGCCCGCCACGCCGGGGATCTTGCTGCTGCCGATCCCCGCCAGCCCCCAATAGTCCGGCAGCTGCTGCGGCTGTACGCCGAATTCTTGCTGCACGAAGGGTATGTCCAGCCAGCGTTTCTGGAAGTAATCGCGGATCTGCACGTTCGGCGCCAGCAGCTGGCAGTAGCCTTTGTCCGTGGAGACGATGGTCACCTGGTGGCCGCCGCCGGCGACCTTCGCCGCCAGCGTGGCCGCCAGATCGTCCGCCTCGTTGCCGGGAGAATGCCAGCTGGCGACGCCCAGTTCGGCGAAGGCCTCGCGCAGCTGCGGCATCTCCTGCTGCAGGTTTTCCGGCATCGGCGAGCGCCCGGCCTTGTAGTCCGGCAGAATTTGGTGGCGCCAGCTGTCGCGGCGATCGTCCTCGTCGAAGACCGCCACCGCGTGGGTCGGGCGGCTGTGTTGGATCAGCTGCTGCAGCGCGTGGCGGCAGGCGTTGACGCAGGGGGAGCCCTGCACGGCGTGAATGCGGCGGATGAGGTTCAGGGCGTCGACAATCAGTAGGTGTATCATCATGGGCGGTAAGGTCAGAAAAAACAGGGCGGCTGTTACGCCGCCCGGGATTGAGGGTCAGGCTACGATTTCGTAGCAGGGCACATAGGCGCTGCCCGGCAGCTTCATGCGGTGCTGGGCGACAAAGCCCTGCAGCAGGCTGTCCATCTGCTTCATCATCTGCGGTTCACCGTGCAGCTTGTACGGGCCGAACTGCTCGATGGCATGGATGCCGTTTTCCTTCACGTTGCCGGCCACAATGCCGGAGAACGCGCGGCGCAGCGCGGCGGCCAATTGCTCCGGCGGCTGGTTCGGATACAGATTGAGGTTCGCCATGTTCTCATGGGTCGGCTCGAACGGCAGCTGCAGATCCGGCGCGATGCGGATCGACCAGTTGAAGCTGTAGGCGTCGCCGGTGTTGCGGCGGTTTTCCTTCACCAGCGGCATGGCTTGCTTCATCTGCCGCGCCACTTCCGCCGGATCGTCGATGATGATGGTGTAATGGCGGCGCGCTTCGTCGCCCAGCGTGTTCATGATGAACTCGTCCAGCACGCGGAAGTAGTCAGCGCTCTCTTTCGGCCCGGTCAGGATCAGCGGCAGCACCTGTTCGCTGTTCTCCGGGTTCATCAGGATACCCAGCAGGTACAGCAGCTCTTCGGCGGTGCCGACGCCGCCCGGGAAGATGATGATGCCGTGTGCGATACGCACGAAGGCTTCCAGGCGTTTTTCGATGTCCGGCATGATCACCAGCTCGTTGACCAGCGGGTTAGGCGGCTCGGCGGCGATGATCGACGGCTCGGTCATGCCGATGAAGCGGCTGTTGCGGTAACGCTGCTGCGCGTGACCGACCGCCGCGCCTTTCATCGGCGCTTCCATGGCGCCCGGCCCGCAGCCGGTGCAGATGTTCAGCTCGCGCAGGCCCAGCTGGCTGCCGACCTTGCGCGCATACAGGTATTCGTTTTCGTTGATCGAGTGGCCGCCCCAGCACACCACCATATTGGGATCTTCATCCAGATGCAGCGTGCGTGCATTGCGCAGGATCGAGAACACCAGGTTGGTGATGTGGGCCGAGTTTTCCAGGTTCAGGTGCTGGAAGCGGCCGGCGCTGGCGATTTGGCCATGCACGAACAGGATGTCGCGCAGCACGGCGAACAGGTTGGCCTGCAGCGAGCGGATGATGCGGCCGTCGACGAACGCCTCTTCCGGCGGATTGACCAGCTCCAGCTTCACCCCGCGCTCGCGGCGCAGCACGTTGATGTCGAAGGTTTCATAGCGCGACAGCAGCTGCTTGCTGTTGTCGGTTTGGCTG
Organism: Serratia sp. A07; assembly: GCF_058725505.1. Classification (NCBI taxonomy): domain Bacteria; kingdom Pseudomonadati; phylum Pseudomonadota; class Gammaproteobacteria; order Enterobacterales; family Yersiniaceae; genus Serratia; species Serratia sp. A07. The sequence goes on along the minus strand of NZ_JBZXDO010000013.1, from coordinate 59,627 downwards.
CCGGAGTTCAACACGGCCAGCGAACAGTTGCGGAACAGGCGGTACAGGTCGCTGCTGGCGGTGCGCTTCAGCATGTCTACTTCCAGCTGCGACAATAAATCCATAGAGCCAAGCGGGCTGATGTGTGTAATCAAGGTAACTCCTTTGCACCCGGTGCGGGGCGGTAGTAATCCATACGCAGCAAAACAGCATCTCGTTATGGTTGGCGTGCTGCGGCGAAGCGGGCGCTCTGCCCGGCCGCAGCCTCGTTTTAACCTTACCGCCGTCCCTGTGCTTTTACCAACACAAACCGCTCGTTAGCTCAGTTGTTGAGCAATGTTTCGCACTTATTGGCGCGCCAGGCGGCCGTGCTCGGGAGCGAACGCGACGTTGCTGCGCCACGGGTTGATATCCAGCCCGCCGCGGCGGGTATAGCGAGCGTAGACCGTCAGGCTTTGCGGCCGGCAATAGCGCATCAGATCGTTGAAGATGCGCTCGACGCACTGCTCGTGGAATTCGTTGTGGTGGCGGAAGGAGACCAGATAGCGCAGCAGCGCTTCGCGATCGATCTTGCCGCCGCGGTAGCTTATCTGCACCGAGCCCCAGTCCGGTTGATGGGTGATCAGGCAATTGGACTTCAGCAGGTGGCTGACCAAGCGCTCTTCCACCACCTCTTCTCCGGCGGCGTTCAGCAGGTAGTCGGCGTTGAACTCATAATTGTCGATGCGGATATCCTGCTGGTCGATGCAGTCGCCGGCCAGGCGGGCGATCGGCGTGCCTTCCAACTGCTCGACGCTGAACAGGGTGACGCTGACTTCGCCCTGGGCGCAGGCGGACAGATCGCGCTGCAGGGTGCTGCGCACCGTTTCCCAATCGGCGAACGGGGTTTGGTTGAAGCTGTTGAGGTACAGCTTGAAGCTTTTCGATTCGATCAGGTTCAGGCTGTCGGCGTTGAGGCTGATTTCACCGACCGCCACCTGCGGCAAGCCGTTGGCGTTCAGCCAGGAGAGCTCGTACAGCGTCCAGATGTCCGCGCCGTGGAAGGGCAGGTTATCGGGATACAGGCCCAGCGGCTCGCGGTTCATGCTGCGCGGCACCGCCTGCAGCAGCGTGGCGTCGTAGCGATCGCGGTAGGCGGTGGGTTTGCCCAGCGTCAGCCCCGACAGGGCCTGGTGGTCTTGATATGAGGACATCTGCTGTCACCTCGGTCAGAGATAGGTACAATGGCCGTCAGTTTAACGTATGCGAGAAAGAATATGGACCATGATGTATCGCACGCTCTGCGTGAATTCACTCAACGTTATGTCGAGTTGTGGCAGCAAGAGCGCGGCCACGCGCCGGCCAGCCAGGCGCTGTACGGCGTGCCGTCGCCCTGCATCGTGGAGAACCGCGAGGACGAAGTGCTGTGGTTGCCGCGGCCTTTCGAACCGGCGGCGACGCTGGAAAAGGTAGAAACCGCGCTGGAGCTGCGTTTGCAGCCGGATGCGCACCGCTTCTACACGCAGCAATACGCCGGTGACATGAGCGCGCAGTTCGGCGAGCATCGCCTGAGCCTGCTGCAGGTCTGGAGCGAAGAGGATTTTATCCGCCTGCAGGAGAACCTGATCGGCCATCTGGTGACGCAAAAACGTCTCAAGCTGTCGCCAACGCTGTTCCTGGCGACCACCGAATCCGAGATGACGATGGTGTCGTTGTGCAACGTCAGCGGCAACGTGGTGCTGGAACAATTCGGCAGCGATAAGCGCACCCTGCTGGCGGCGACGCTGGGGAATTTCCTCGATGCGCTGCGCCCGGTGTTGGACTGAATCGCGACGGATTCGCCGTCGCCCGTGTGAGAGATCTCTCACACGGCCTGTGAGAGATCGCTCTTAATTTTTCCCGCCTTTCTCCAGGCTATGAGATTATTGTTATCCAGATCAATTGGTTAGAATTTCTTTAGGATAACTCTTAGTCTTAATTTAGTGTGAGACACCTCCCAAACCCTTGTGATTCCGGGGAATTTAAGCGATCTTATCGTTACCGGAACGGAACCGGCGGAGCAGGAAAGCATCAGGATGATGCAGCTTCAGGAAGAAGAAAGGGATGCGCTCAGGCAAGAGCGAAGGATGGCGTCAGGAGATGCCCAGGATGTTTCAGGATAGAAACCAGGGACACCTCCAGGACGGAGATTGAGAGCCGGCACAGGACTGTCGGCGGGTCAGGAAGGCTGAGGAACCGCGTCAGGACGATGCTGCAGGATGATGCAAGGACCACTTGGTCAGGATGGCCGCAGGAAAAGTTTTCAAGGATTGAGCAGGGAGCACGCTGTGTAGCGGGATAGCTATAAAACGAACCGGGGGCACTGTTAACGCAGTGCCCCCAACTTTTTGTTTTATCCCGCTGCGCGTGCGCCCCGCCTTAATCCCTCTTCAGCGTTAACCAATCGCGCCCAGCGTATCGCCTGCGCCCTGTTTTTTCGGCAGCAGGAACAGCGTGGCGTAGATATCCAGCAGGTAAATTGCCGCCAGCAGGCTGATGGCCGCGGTAAACGACACCTGCGTCACCAGCGCACCGATCACCAATGGCCCCAGGCCGCCGACGCCGCGCCCCAGATTGAACAGGATGTTCTGCGCGGTGGCGCGCGCCTGCACCGGATAGGTATCGGAAATCAACGCGCCGTAGCCGCCGATCATGCCGTTGACGAACATGCCCATCACGGCGCCGGCGAACAGCATCAGCGTCGGGTCGCTCAACTGGGCGTAACCGATCACCATCACCACGGCGCCAATCTGATAAAGCACGAAGATCTTCCAGCGGGCGAAGCGGTCGGCCAGCATGCCAAACAGCCAGATGCCGAACGTCATGCCGACCACCGTCACCGCCGTCCACAGGCCGGATTTGGTGAGCGAGAAGCCAAAGTTTTTCGCCAGGTAAGTCGGCATCCAGATCATCAGGCCGTAGTAACCGAAGTTCTGCACCGAACAGAGAATGAAGATGCCGATGCTGGCCCTGCTGGTGGCGCGATCCTTAAACAGCAGGCGCAAACGCTGCAGGAAGGAGAGCGGTTGCCCGGCATCTTTCTGCCGCACGAATGCTTCCGGTTCGCCCAGGGTACGGCGGATCAGGAATGACGCCAGCGCCGGCAGCAGGCCGACCAAAAACATGCCGCGCCAGCTGATGTGTTCCAGCAGCAGCGGCGTCAGGAAGGCGGCCGCCAGCACGCCCAATTGCCAGCCCATGCCGACGTAAGCCGAAGCGCGGTTGCGCTTCTCCGCCGGCCAGGCTTCGGCGATCAGCGCCATGCCGATGCCGAATTCGCCGCCCAGTCCGATGCCCGCCAGGGTGCGATAGGCCAGCAGATCCCAATACCCTTGCGCCACGGCACACAGGCCGGTGAACAGGGAAAACATCAGGATGGTGATCGTGAGCACCCGGATACGGCCGAAACGATCGCTGAGGTGGCCGAAAATCACGCCGCCCAGCACCGCGCCGATCAGCGTCCAGGTGACCAGTGAACCGGCGGCCGATGAGGTTAATCCCAATTCGATGCTGATGGCCGGCAGCATAAAGCCGAGGATCAGCAGGTCAAACCCGTCCATGGCATAACCGGTGACCGAAGCCAGCATGGCCTTACCGGGCGTCGCGTGGTTTTTTTTCTCTGTTATTACGGACATGAATCTTTATCTGTGTGGTGAATTCGGTGGGCCTATTGTGCCGCGCGGCGGCGAACGCCACCAGATAAAAACGGTGAGCTGTCTCAGGCGCGCCGAATTTGGGCTATAAAAATGCTATGCTTTGCCGCCTTTCAGCCAGCGCGCTGAATACCATGATGACAAGAGATCGGGAATGCAGATGAGTATACATAACCAGGTGCGCCGCAGTTTGCAGGCGATTGAACAATCCATGCGCGATCTGGCGCTGTGGCAGGCCGCGCCGCCTGATCATGAGGCTTTCTCCAGCACCGAGCCGTTCTGCATCGATAGCATGTCGGCCGAAGCCTGGCTGCAGTGGGTGTTCTTGCCGCGCATGTATGCGTTGCTGGATGCCGAAGCGCCGCTGCCGACGCGCTTCGCCATCACGCCTTATTTCGAAGAGGCGTTGAAAGATCGTGAACCGAGCAGCCTGCCGCTGCTGGTGCTGCTGCAACAGCTGGATTTGATGTTGAATAAAGAGCCGTAATTCGCCGGCGGCGCGCAGATTTTTGCCGCCCGGCAGTGTAGAGTACTCGCGCGGATGCCGGGCAGGAGAGCCGACGGCGTCTTTCGGCTCGGTTGAACCGCGGCGGTTGACCGGGGGCTGCATTAGGATGATGAGGTGCTGCAATAAAGGATTTATTAAGGTTTATCCTGCGTTTGCCTTTTACCCTGGTTAAGGGCGTTTGTCGCCTGCTGGGTGGGGCGTTGTCGCTGTTGGGGCGGTTGCTGAGACCGCTGGTCGGCAACCTCAGCTGGCGTGCGCCGGCCTGGTGGGCTGCGCTGCCGCGCGGTTTCTTGCGGCTCGAAAGCGGCGTGGATAAACACCCGAAAGCGATCGGTTTAGGCCTGTTGCTGTTGGCTGGCGCCGCAGGCGGCGCATTTTACGGCTGGCACTGGTGGCAAAACCGGCCTCAGCCTATCGAACCTGCACCGATGGTGGTTCAGGAGGTCAGCGCATCGCTTGCCAACCCCGAGCCAATAGATTACGCCGCCGCCCGGCAGGTGCCGCAAACGGTGAGCCTGACCTTCAGCGGGTCGGTCGCGCCGATCGCCGCAGTGGGTAAAACCGTGAGCGCCGGCATCACTCTGAAACCGACGGCGGAAGGGCAGTGGGCATGGAGCAATGAGTCGACGCTGCTGTTCACGCCGAAAAAGCCGCTGCCGATGGGCGCGAAGTATGACGTGACCCTTGAGCCCGCCACCCTGCTGGCACCGCAGATCAAACTGGCCAAAACCCGCTATGCCTTCACCGTGCCCGCGTTCGATTACCGCCTGGGGCAGGCCGAGTATTACCGCGATCCGCAAGATGCGCAGAAACGCAGCGCGATTTTCAATCTGAAGTTCAACGCGCCGGTCGACGTCGCCAGCTTTGAAAAACAGATTTCGCTGGGGTTGAAAGAAGGCAGCACTTCCTCCGAGAAAAAGTTGAACTTCTCTCTGGTCTATGACGAGAAAAAACTGAACGCCTGGGTGCATTCCGAGCCGCTGCAGGCGCTGGATCAGGGCGGCGCTGTGCATCTGACCGTCGGCAAGGGCGTCAAATCGACGGCGGCCGGCAATGCGGTCGAAGAGGCGAAAAGCAACTGGGTTAAAGTCCCGACGCTGTACAGTCTGGCGCTAAGCGACGCCAGTGCCCAGGTCGTGGATACCGACGGCGGCCAAGGGCAGCGTGCGCTGGTGGTCGGCTTCAGCGATGCGGTGAAGGATAAAGAGCTGGCGCGGGCCACCAAAGCCTGGCTGCTGCCGCAGCACGATCCGAACGATGCCGAGGCCGCCAACGATGCCGAAGATTTCTATCAATGGACGGTCGACAGCGTTGGTAAAAACGTGCTGGCGCAGGCGACGGCATTGCCATTGACGCTTAACGAGGCGGAAGAGGCCTACCAGCCGCAGTTCAGCTTCCGCTTTGAAGCTCCGGCGCACCGCTTCGTGCTGATCGAGATAGACAACCAGCTGGTCTCCGTCGGCGGTTACAAAATGCCGAAGAAGGTTTATCGGGTGGTCGAAGTGCCGGAGTTCCCGAAATCGCTGCAGTTCATGTCCGCAGGCTCGCTGCTGTCGGTCAACGGCGACAAACAGATCAGCGTGGCGGCGCGCAACGTGGCGGGCCTGCGGCTGGACATCAAGCGGGTGATCCCGAGCCAGCTGCAGCACATCGTCTCCTTCAAAAGCCGGGAATATTCGTCCACGGAATTCAACCGGCTCAACGATGAGTATTTCACCGAGCATTTCAAATACCAGACGGCGCTCAATAACGAGCGGCCGGGGGAAGTGAACTATCAGGGCATCGACCTCTCCCGTTATCTCTCCACCAACGCCAGTTCCCATCGCGGGGTGTTCCTGCTGACGCTGTCTGAATGGCAGCCGAACCGGAAACCGGCGGCGGAAGAGGCGGGTGCCGAGCCAGAACAGGAACCGGACGAGAGCACCGGAGATGATCAGCCCGACGTTGGCGATTCGCGCTTTGTGGTGGTGACCGATCTGGGCATCGTCGCCAAGAGCTCGCAGGATAAGACGCGCGACGTCTTCGTGCAGTCGATTCAAAGCGGCGCGCCGGTCAGCGGCGCCAACGTGTCGGTAGTGGCCAAAAACGGCGTGACGCTGCTCAGCCAAACCACCGGGGCCGACGGCCACGTGCGTTTCCCGGCGCTCGACGTGTACACCAACGAGCGCCAGCCGGTGATGTTCCTGGTGGAAAAGGAAGGGGATGTCTCCTTCCTGCCGACCGGCAGCTATAACGATCGCGGGCTGGACTTCTCGCGCTTCGACGTCGCCGGTGAACAAACGCCGACCGATCCGCGCACGCTCGGCAGCTATCTGTTCTCCGATCGCGGCGTTTATCGACCGGGGGATACTTTCAATATTGGCCTGATCACCCGCGCCGCCGACTGGCGCGTTGGCCTGGCCGGCGTGCCGGTGCGCGCCGAAGTCCGCGATCCGCGCGACAAGCTGATGACCACCGTGCCGCTGACGCTGGGCGCCAGCGGTTTCAACGAGCTGAGCTATACCACCGATGAAAACTCGCCCACCGGCGAGTGGAACGTCTATCTGTATCTGATCGGCAAAAACAACGATACCTCCACGCTGCTCGGCCATACCGCGGTCAATGTGAAGGAGTTCGAGCCAGATCAGCTGAAAGTGAAGCTGGCGCTGACGCCGAATCGCCAGCAAGGCTGGGTCAAACCGTCCGAGCTGAAGGCCAGCATCGATGTGCAGAACCTGTTCGGTACCCCGGCGCAGGATCGCCGCGTGACCACCAGGCTGACGCTGCGGCCGATGTATCCGAGCTTCGATCGCTTCCCGGATTATGCGTTCTATGAAAACCGGCAAAACAGCGATGGGTTCGAAACCGAGCTGGAAGATCGCACCACCGATGAGCATGGTGTGGCCGATATTCCGCTCGATCTGAAATCCTATGCCGACGCGACCTATCAGCTGCAGCTGCTGTCGGAGGCGTTCGTCGCCGGCGGCGGGCGCTCGGTGGCGGCTACCGCCCGCACGCTGGTTTCGCCTTACGATTACCTGATTGGGGTGAAGGCGGACGGCGATCTGGGCTACATCAACCGCGACGCGGAGCGGCATCTGAACGTGATCGCCATCGATCCGAATCTGCAGCAGATCGCCATGCCGAACCTGAAGCAGGTGTTGATCGAGCAGAAATACATCTCGGTGCTGACCAAACAGGATTCGGGCGTTTACAAATACCAGTCGAAGATGAAGGAAGTGCAGCTGTCGGAACAGCCGCTGGCGCTGAGCGAGCAGGGCGCGGATCTGCGGCTGGCGACCGATAAGCCGGGCGACTTCGTGCTGGTGATTGAAGATGCGCAGGGCAAAACGCTCAACCGCGTCGCCTACAGCGTGGCCGGCAACGCCAACCTGAGCCGTTCGCTGGATCGCAACGCCGAACTGAAGCTGAAACTGAACCAGGCGGAATATCAGCCGGGCGAGGAGATCGAGGTGGCGATCAACGCGCCTTATACCGGTAGCGGCTTGATCACCATCGAGAAGGACAAGGTTTACGCCTGGCAGTGGTTCCACACCGATACCACCAGCTCGGTGCAGAAGATCCGCGTGCCGGCCGGCATGGAGGGCAACGGCTACATCAATGTGCAGTTCGTGCGCGACATCAACTCCAGTGAAATCTTCATGAGCCCGCTGAGCTATGGCGTGATGCCGTTCAAGATCAGCACCCAGGCGCGGCAAAACAGCCTCGAGGTGACGGCGCCGGAGGTCATCAAGCCGGGCCAAAATCTGACGATGACGGTCAAGACCGATGCGCCGCAGCAGGTGGCGCTGTTTGCCGTCGATGAGGGCATTCTGCAGGTGGCGCGCTACCGCCTGAAGGATCCGCTGGAGTTCTTCTTCAGCAAGCGTGAACTGAACGTGAGCAGCTCGCAGATCCTCGACCTGATCCTGCCGGAGTTCAGCAAGCTGATGGCGCTGACCGCGGCGCCGGGCGGCGACGCGGGCGAAGGGCTGGATCTCAACCTCAACCCGTTCAAGCGCAAACGCGACAAGCCGGTGGCCTATTGGTCCGGCATTACCGAGGTCAGCGGCGAGAAGCAGTTCGTCTACCCGGTGCCGGACTACTTTAACGGCAAGATCCGCGTGATGGCGATTTCGGTGACGCCGGAGAAAATCGGCAAGGCGCAAACCGCCGCCACGGTGCGCGACAACTTCATCATGACGCCGAACGTGCCGGCGATGGTGGCGCCGGGCGACGAGTTCGACGTCAGCGTGGGCGTCAGCAACAACCTCGAAGGGTTGAACGGCCAGTCGGTGGCCATCAACGTTCTGTTGACGCCGCCGCCGCAGTTGGAGGTGGTGGGCAACGCGACGCAAAGCCTGACGCTGGCGGAAAAACGCGAGGGTGTGATCACTTTCCGTCTGCGCGCCAAATCCGCGCTGGGCGATGCACCGCTGGTGTTCGACGCCCGTTACGGCGACCAGGCCAGCCGCCGCACCGTCAGCACCTCGGTGCGGCCGGCGGCGCCGTACCGCACCCAGTCGGTGATGGGGCGCATGAGCGGCAGCAGCCAGAACGTCGATGGCCTGCGCCAGATGTTCGACGCTTTCGCGCAGCGCCGGGCGGCGGTGTCGAATTCGCCGCTGGTGCTGACCAGCGGGCTGGCGCAATACCTGGCGGATTACCCGTATTACTGTTCCGAGCAGATCGTTAGCCGCTCCATTCCGCTGATGCTGCAGAGCCGCCACCCAGAGATGAAAAGCAGCCTGAGCCAGGCGGAAGTCAGCAAGCAGCTGCGCAACCTGCTTGGCGTGCTGCGCGCGCGCCAGAACGACAGCGGGGCGATCGGCGCCTGGCGTTCGTCGCCGGATGCCGATCCTTTCGTCACGCCTTATGTGGTGCAGTATCTGCTCGAAGCCAAAGCGGCGGGCTACGCCCTGCCGGAAGGCATGCTGGACGAGGCCAACGGCGCATTGCGCGAGCTGGCGGCCAGCGGATTCGACGATCTGTATCTGCTGCGCCTGCGCAGCTGGGCGGTTTACCTGCTGACGCTGCAGGGCGAAGTGACCACCAACTCGCTGGCGGCGGTGCAGGATACGCTGCAAAAACGCTATGGCGAAGGGTGGAAAACCGATCTGAGTGCGCTGTATCTGGCTTCTTCTTACCGCTTGTTGAAGATGGACGACGAAGCCGCCGCGTTGCTGCAACCGAGCTGGCAGCAGCTGAGCAAGGCGTATGACAGTGCCTGGTGGACGCAGAATTATTTCGATCCGCTGGTGCAGGATGCGACTCGGCTGTATCTGATTACCCGTCACTTCCCGGAGAAGGTGGCGTCGATCCCGCCGCAGGTGCTGGAGAATATGGTCAAGGCGCTGAAAGAAGAGCGTTACACCACCTACTCTTCCGCGATGAGCATTCTGGCGCTGGAAAGCTATTCGGCCCAGGTGGCGGCGCAATCCGCCAATGCGGATGCCTTGGGCATCGTGCAGGTAGGCAAAGCCGGCGGCGAGCCGCAGCGCATCAGTGAGCTGCAGGGGTTGTTCGTGCAGGGGCAGTTCAACGCCGATGCTACCGCTGTGCGCTTCACCAACGGCGGCAATGCGCCGGCCTGGTATGTGGTGACGCAGGCCGGTTACGACCTGAATGCGCCGCAAAAAGCGCTGTCGCGCGGGATTGAGATCGTTCGCGATTACACCGACGAACAGGGCAAACCGGTGACGCAGGTGACGCTGGGGCAGAAGATCAACGTCCATCTGAAGGTGCGCGCCAACTCGAAAGAGGGGCAGAGCAACCTGGCGATCGTCGATCTGCTGCCGGGCGGGTTCGAAGTGGTGCAGCAGACGCCGCCGGAACCGGCCGACGCTGGCGAGGAGAGCGAAGACCGCGGCGGTTGGCAGTCGCCGCTGGCCGCTACCGGCTCCACCTGGGCGCCGGATTACAGCGATATCCGTGAAGATCGGGTGATTATCTACGGCAGCGCCGGCACCGAGGTGCAGGAGTTCGTCTACCAGATCAAGGCCACCAATACCGGCAGCTTTATTATTCCACCGGCCTATGGCGAAGCCATGTACGACCGTGAAGTACAGGCGATGTCGGCCGGCGGTGGCAAGCTGGTGGTGGTGCCGGCGGGCAACGACTAGGCCGGATCCGGTGCCAGGCCAGCGTCTGGCGCCGGGGCGGTGAGAACGTATGAAGATCCTGACCGGGCGCGTGCTGCAAAACGGCTTGATGGCGGCGTTTTTATTGGCGCTGCTGTTGACCGCGATTCGGCTGTGGCCGCATCCGCCCCTGTGGCAGGGGCTGCCGCAGTCTTCCGTCTATTACGACAGGCACGGCGCGCTGCTGCGTATCACGTTGGCCAACGACGACCGCTACCGGCTGTGGACCCCGCTGGAGCAGGTGTCGCCGCTGGCGGTGCGTGGGCTGCTGCTGCACGAAGACCGCTGGTTCTACTACAACCCCGGCTTTAACCCCGTTAGCCTGATGCGTGGCTTCTGGCGCAGCTATGTCGCCGGCGGCAAAATGCAGGGCGGGTCGACCATCAGCATGCAGCTGGCGCGCATGCGCTGGCATCTCAACACCCGCACGCCGGGCGGCAAGCTGCTGCAGGTGCTGCGCGCGGTGTAGCTGGAGCTCAGCTACTCCAAGCACGATATCCTGGAAGCCTACCTGAATTACGCCCCTTACGGCCGCAACATCGAAAGCATCGGCGCTGCCAGCCTGATCTATTTCGCCAAGTCGCCGAAGGATTTGACCCTGCCGGAGGCGCTGACGCTGGCGGTGCTGCCGCAGTCGCCCAGCTACCGTCTGGAGCCGAAAACCGGCGTGCTCGGCGCTGCATTGACGCAGGCGCGCAACCGTCTGTTCCAGCGCTGGCAGCGGGTTTACCCCACCGACGCCAGCCAGCAAACGCTGTTCCGCCTGCCGCTGGCGCTGCGACAGCCTGAGCAAGTGCCCTATATCGCGCCGCACTTTATCGAGCAGTTACGGCTGCAGACGCAGCAACTGATGCAGCGCGATACGCGCGTCGATACCACGCTGGACGCCGGGTTGCAGCGGCTGGTCGAGCGGCAGGTCAACGCGTTTATCGCCCGCAACCGCAGCCGCGGCATCCAAAACGCCGCGGTGCTGCTGGTGGACAGCCGCGATATGGGGGTGCGTGCGCTGGTGGGATCGGCGGACTATTACAATCGGCCGATCCAGGGGCAGGTAAACGGTACCAACGCCAAGCGCTCGCCGGGTTCGACGCTGAAGCCGTTTATCTACGCGCTGGGCATGGAGCAGGGCGTGCTGCATCCGATGACCATCCTGAAAGACGTGCCTTCGTCGTTCGGCGCCTATGCGCCGGAAAATTTTGACCGGCGCTTTCTCGGCCCGGTGACCGCCACCGATGCGCTGAATTTCAGCCGCAACATCCCGGCAGTGTATGTCGCCTCGCAGCTGCGCCAGCCGACCTTTTATCAGTTTTTGCGTCTGACCGGCGTGGCCAATATGGCCAACGAGAGCCACTACGGGTTGTCGCTGGTGCTGGGCGGCGGCGAGGTGACGGCGCAGGAATTGGCGAAGCTGTATGCGCTGCTGGCGAACCGCGGCGAGCTGCGGCCGCTGCGCATGCAGCTGAACGAGGCCGAATCGACGCCGGTTCGGCTGTTGAGCGAGGAGGCCAGTTTCATCACGCTGGATATGCTGCGCCAGCACCGGCGGCCGGGCGATACGCTGGCACAGCGTTCTTCTTCGCTGCCGGTGTACTGGAAGACCGGCACCTCGTGGGGCTTTCGCGACGCCTGGAGCGTCGGGATTTTCGGCCCTTACGTGCTGGTGGTGTGGGAGGGCAATTTCGACGGGCGCGGCAACAATGCGTTGGTCGGCGCCGAGGCGGCAGCGCCGCTGTTCTTCAACATCATCGACAGCGTCAACGCCAGCTATCCTGGCCTGCGTGAACCGAAGCACCCGTTCCCCCAACGGCTGCGGCGGGTGGAGATCTGTCTCGCCAGCGGCGATCTGCCCACGCCATGGTGCCAGCAGAAGGGCAAGACCTGGTTCATTCCCGGCAAGTCGCCGATCAAGGTCGACAGCGTTTACCGGCCGGTGGTGCTGGATATTCACAGCGGCGAGGTCGTCTGCCCGCCGTATGACGCGGCGCAGACCCGCACCGAAATCTTTGAGTTCTGGCCTTCCGATTTGGCCAACGTGTTCGCCCAGGCCGGGCTGCCGAAACGGGCGCCACCGGTCAATCGCTGCAAGGACAACGGCGTCGCCGTCGGCGGCAACGCGCCGCGCATCACTTCGCCGCTGAAAAACACCACCTATACCCTGCGCCAGTCGCAGCAGGGGCGAGATAAAATAGCCTTCAACGCGGTGACGGACGCCGACAGCAAGACGGTGTACTGGTTCGTCGACGATATCTATCTCGGCAGCAGCGCCAGTAAAAAGCCGATCGACTGGCGGCCGATCAACAACGGGCGCTACCGTATTCGGGCGGTGGACGATCGCGGCCGCGCCGATACGCGCCTGGTGACCATCGAATGGGTGAACTAGCGCTGAGCCGCACGCCTGTTATACTCGCGCCCGAAACGGCTATTTACCTGGGAAAGCGATGTGATTGAGATTTTGTATCAGGATGAACACCTGGTGGCGGTGAACAAGCCGTCGGGCTGGTTGGTGCACCGCAGTTGGCTGGACCGTCATGAAACTCGCTTTATGATGCAGACGGTGCGCGATCAGCTCGGGCAGCACGTCTTTACCGTGCACCGTCTCGATCGCCCGACTTCCGGGGTGCTGCTGATGGCGCTCTCCAGCGAGGTGGCGCGCCTGCTCTCGCAGCAGTTCGAGCAGCATCAGGTGCAGAAAACCTACCATGCGGTGGTGCGCGGCTATGTGCAGGAGGGGGCGACCCTCGACTACCCGCTGACGGCGGAGCTGGACAAAATCGCCGATAAACATGCCGATGCCGATAAGGGACCGCAGCCGGCGGTGACGCACTACCGGCCGCTGGCGCAGGTAGAGATGCCGGTGGCCGTCGGCCGCTACGACAGCGCGCGCTACAGCCTGGTGGAGCTGCAGCCGGAAACCGGCCGCAAGCACCAGCTGCGGCGCCACATGGCGCATCTTCGCCATCCGATCATCGGTGACAGCAAGCACGGCGATCTGCGGCAGAACCGCGGTATGGCGCAGCATTTCGGCTGCCCGCGTCTGATGCTGCACGCCAGTCATCTGCAGCTGACGCACCCGGTGACCGGCGAGCCGCTGCGGGTGACGGCGCGCTGGGACGAAGACTGGCAAGGGGTGATGGCGCAGTTCGGCTGGGCGGGGGTATTCCCTGAACTTGCCGGGGTTGAGTTTAGCGCGGCTAACGGTCAGGATAGCTGACAATTTTTAAAGGTAATGAAGGGAGTAGGAGCCATGGCTCAGGTTGGTATCTTCGTGGGAACGGTCTACGGCAATTCGCTGCTGGTGGCGGAAGAGGCGCAAAACATCCTCAGCGAGCAGGGCCATGAGGTCAAACTGTTCGAAGAGGGCACGCTGGAGGCCTGGCAGTTTTATCGTCAGCACTACGCGCTGGTGATCACCTCCACCACCGGGCAGGGCGATCTGCCGGACAGCATCGCGCCGCTGTTCCACGCCATTCGCGATCAGGTCGGCTACCAGCCGGAGCTGCGCTATGGGCTGATCGCCCTCGGCGACAGCAGCTATGACAACTTCTGCGGCGCCGGGCGCGCGTTCGACGCGCTGCTGCAAGAGCAGGGCGCCACCCGTGTGAGCGAAGTGCTGGAGATCGATGCGATGGAACAGCCGGAGCCGGAAGTGGCCGCCTGCCCGTGGGTCGAGCAGTGGGGCACGCTGCTGCAATCGTAAAGTAAAAAGGCGCCGCGAAAGGGCGCCTTGGCGATGATGCGGGTCAACCGATCCGCATTATTTGCCGCGGGTGAGTTTTTCCAGATCGGCTTCGATCTCGGCAATCTTGTGCGACACCACGCCTTCAAGATGGCGCAGGTCGTCGAGGATTTTACGCTTCAGATCCACTTCCACCTGATCGCGCTGGCACAGCTGATCCAGTTCGTCGATCACGTAGCGCAGGTTCGGGTTGATCTCGTGAATTTCCTTGTAGCCCTGGCCGGCGTTGTCCGCCACCACGGTTTTACGCTGGCGCGGGTACTTGAACTTCACGCTCTTGGCGAAGAACTCGCCCTTGTCCTTGCGGAAATAGATCTTGAGGATGTCGTTGTTGGCCTCTTGACGCAGGCTATAGCGATCGACGTCTTCCGGTTGATTGATGCCCAAACTCTTCAAGTTATCGTACATACTGCGCCCTCTTTAGATGTGATCGTTATATTCCACGACTGCAATTATGGCGGAAAGCGAGATCTGCGACTGTGACTGCCAGCGAAACGCAGACAAAAAAATAGCGGGTGAATCACCCGCTATTTCAATTTAGTCGATAGTGCGCAATAACTCATTAATGCCGACTTTACCGCGTGTTTTGGCGTCGACTTTCTTGACGATCACCGCGCAGTACAGGCTGTAAGAACCGTCTTTCGACGGCAGGTTACCTGAAACCACCACCGAACCCGCCGGTACGCGGCCGTAATGGATTTCGCCGGTCTCGCGGTCATAGATACGGGTGCTCTGGCCAAGGTATACGCCCATCGAAATCACCGAGCCTTCTTCCACGATCACGCCTTCCACCACTTCGGAGCGCGCGCCGATGAAGCAGTTGTCTTCGATGATGGTTGGGTTGGCCTGCAGCGGCTCCAGTACGCCACCGATGCCGACGCCGCCGGACAGGTGAACGTTTTTGCCGATCTGCGCGCAAGAACCGACGGTGGCCCAGGTGTCGACCATGGTGCCTTCGTCGACGTAGGCGCCGATGTTAACGTAAGACGGCATCAGCACGGTGTTACGCGCGATGAACGCGCCCTGGCGCACGGTGGCCGGCGGCACGACGCGGAAACCTTCCTTCTGGAAGCGCGCTTCGTCGTAGTCGGCGAACTTCATCGGCACCTTGTCGTAGTAGCGGGTTTCCGCGCCGTCCATCACCTTGTTGTCGTTGATGCGGAAAGAGAGCAGCACGGCTTTCTTCAGCCACTGATGGGTGACCCATTGACCGTCGATCTTCTCGGCGACGCGCAGGGCGCCGCTGTCCAACAGGCCGATCACCTGGTTTACCGCTTCGCGCGTTACGGTGTCTACGTTCGCCGGGGTGATGTCCGCACGGCGCTCGAAGGCGCTTTCAATAACGTTCTGTAATTGCTGCATGCTGTTCTCTTTCCTGATGTTGTCGGTAAAAAGTTACTTGTATCACATTTTATCGTTTGGGGTGAGGGCCTCTGTCAACCGTTGCTCCAACTTTCTGCGCGTTTCCTGATCGAGCGCGCGTCGCTCGCCGTCGGCCAGGATAAACAAGTCCTCGACCCGCTCGCCGATGGTGGTAATGCGCGCGCCGTGCAGCGACAGCCCCAGGTCGGCGAACACTTCGCCCACCCGCGCCAGCAGGCCGGGCTGGTCAAGTGCGATCAGCTCCAGGTAGCTGCGGCGATCGGTGTGGGTCGGCAGGAAGGTCACCTCGGTCGGCACGCTGAAATGACGCAGCTTGGAAGAAGGCCGGCGCACGCGCGGCGGCTGGTACTCCCGCTGGGTGATGGCCTGCAGCAAGGCCTGGCGGATCGCCGCGTGGCGATCCTGCGCCAGCGGGCTGCCGTCCGGCTCCAGCACGATAAAGGTGTCCATCGCCATGCCGTCGCGGTTGGTGAAGATCTGCGCGTCGTGCACGCTCAGGTTGCGGCGATCCATCTCGCCGGCGACGGCGGCGAACAGGTAGGGGCGATCCGGGCTCCAGATAAAGATCTCGGTGCCGCCGCGCGTCGCCTGCCGGCTGACCAGCACCAGCGGCTGGGTGGAGTCGTGGGCCAGCAGGTGACGGGCGTGCCAGGCCAGCTGATTCGGCGAGTGGCGCAGGAAATAATCGGCGCGGCAGCGGCTCCAGATGCGGTGCAGCGCCTCTTCGTCGATGTTGTCCATGCGCAGCAGCGCCAGCGCCTGCAGGCGGTGATGGCGCACGCGTTCGCGCAGATCCGGGCTGTTCTGCATGCCGCGGCGTAGCTGCTTCTCGGTGGCGAAGTACAGCTCGCGCAACAGGCTCTGCTTCCAGCTGTTCCACAGGGTTTCGTTGGTGGCGCAGATATCCGCCACCGTCAGGCACACCAGGTAACGCAGGCGGGTTTCGCTCTGCACTTCGCTGCTGAACTGCTGGATCACCGTCGGATCCTGGATATCGCGGCGCTGCGCGGTGACCGACATCAGCAGGTGCCAGCGAACCAGCCAGGCCACCAGTTGGGTTTCGCGCGAGTTAAGGCCGTGCAGTTCGGCGAACTCCACCACGTCTTCCGCGCCGAGGATCGAGTGATCGCCGCCGCGCCCTTTGGCGATATCGTGGAACAGCGCCGCTAACAGTAATAATTCCGGGTGCGGCAGGCGAGGGTACAGCTCTACGCACAGCGGATGGCGTGGCCGGGTTTGCGCATCGGCGAAGCTCTCCAGCTTTTGCAGCACGCGGATGGTGTGTTCATCGACGGTATAGGCGTGGAACAGGTCGAACTGCATCTGGCCGACGATCTTGCCCCACTGCGGCATATAGGCCCACAGCACGCTGTGACGGTGCATCGGCACCAGCGCGCGCGAGACCGCGCCGGGATGGCGCAGAATGGCCATAAACAGATCGCGCGCTTCCGGAATGGTGCACAGCGGCTGTTTCAGATGGCGGCGTGCGTGGCGCAGCTGGCGCACGGTGGTGGAATAAATGCCCTTGATCTCGCGGTTGCGCACCATCAGGTAGAACATGCGCATGATGGCCTGCGGCTCGCGGATAAACAGCGTCTCGTCGCGCAGATCGATCAGATCGCCGCGCAGCTGGAAATCGTCGTTCAGCGGGCGCGGCTTCTCGGTGGCGTCCAGCGCCAGGATGGCTTCGTCGAACAGCTGCAGCAGCATGTGGTTCAGCTCGCTGACGCGCCGCGTCATGCGGTAGAAGTCTTTCATCATGCGTTCGACCGGCTCGTTGCCTTCGCCTTCATAGCGCAGCAGCTGCGCCACGCTGAGCTGGCGATCGAACAGCAGGCGGTTGTCGTAACGCGGCAGCACCAGATGCAATGCGAAACGGATGCGCCACAGGAAGCTCTGGCACTCGTTCAGCTCGTTGCGCTCGGCCTGGGTGAGGAAACCGAAGCCGACCATTTCGTCCAGCGAGGTGGCGCCGAAGTGGCGCCGCGCCACCCACAGCAGGGTGTGGATGTCGCGCAGGCCGCCAGGGCTGCTTTTGATATCCGGCTCCAGGTTATAGCTGGTGCCGTGGTAGCGCTGGTGGCGCTCCTGCTGTTCGTTGACCTTGGCGTGGAAAAACTGCGGCGAGGGCCAGAAGCCGTCGCTGAAGATATGTTTTTGCATCTGCAGGAACAGCGCGACGTCGCCGCAGATCATGCGCGATTCGATCAGGTTGGTGGCCACGGTCAGATCCGCCAATCCCTCCAGCAGACATTCTTCCAGGGTGCGCACGCTGTGGCCCACTTCCAGCTTGAGATCCCACAGCAGGGTGATGAATTCGCCGACCTGCTGCGACTGTTGTTCCGTCAGCCGGCGCTGGCTGAGCACCAGCACGTCGATGTCCGACAGCGGGTGCAACTCGCCGCGGCCGTAGCCGCCGACCGCCACCAGCGCAGTTTCCGGGATATCTTCGAAGCCGTAGAAGGTCCACAGCCGGCGCAGCAGGCGATCGATGAAGTCGCTGCGCGCCGCCACCAGGCTTTCGGCGCTGGCACCGGCGTCGAACGCTGCCGCCAGCCACAGCTGGAACTGCTCCAGCCGCTGTTTCAGCACCGGACAGGTGAGCTCGTCGTTGCCGTAGGTGCTGGGGGAGGCGGGCGGCATCGGCACGGCCGGGGCCGCTTGTTGAAGGAGATTGTCAGACATAGTGCGCAGCCCATAAAAAAGGCCGGCAAAAGCCGGCCTGGTGATATTCTGCACGCGGCGTTCGCCGCGGTGCTTACATCTCGTGCGTAATGATGTTGGGGATGGTGTCATCCTTGCGCAACGTCATTATCTCGCAGCCGTTATCAGTGACCACAATAGTATGCTCATACTGCGCCGACAAGCTGCGATCTTTGGTTTTTACCGTCCAGCCGTCTTTCATGGTGCGGATGCGGTAATCACCGGCGTTGACCATCGGTTCGATGGTGAAGGCCATGCCCGCCTGCAGGACCACGCCGCCGTCATCGGCATCATAGTGCAGCACCTGCGGCTCTTCGTGGAACACTTCGCCGATGCCGTGGCCGCAGTACTCGCGCACCACGGAGAACTTCTCGGCCTCGACGAATTGCTGGATAGCCTTGCCCAGGGTGCGCAGGCGGATGCCCGGCTTGACCATCTTCAGCGCCAGATACAGGCTTTCCTGAGTGACGCGGCACAGGCGCTCGCCCAGAATGGTCGGTTTGCCGACGATGAACATCTTCGAGGTGTCGCCGTGGAAACCGTCTTTAATTACGGTCACGTCGATGTTGACGATGTCGCCGTCCTTCAGCGTTTTGTCATCGCTCGGGATGCCGTGGCACACCACTTCGTTCACCGAGATGCACACGGATTTCGGGAAGCCGTGGTAGCCGAGGCAGGCGGAAATGGCCTGCTGCTCGTTGGTGATGTACTCGTGACAGATACGGTCCAGTTCGCCGGTGGTCACGCCAGGTTTGACGTGCGGCTCGATGATTTCCAGCACTTCGGCGGCCAGGCGGCCGGCCACGCGCATTTTTTGGATGTCATCAGGTGTTTTAATTGAGATTGCCATGAAATTCGTCCGCAGGTGTCGTTATCGTCGACAATAAGAAGCAGTGACTTATGGTATCAGCCCGGCCGGAGGCTGCCAAATTTCATTTCCCGATGCCCGGCGTAAAGCAACAAAAGTTGGTGTCTGCAGCGGGTTTATGGTATAAAGCGCGCCGGCGATCCGCGACTTGGTTCTTGTGACCTGGTAGGAATTGGCCGAAAATACTTTAACTGCACTCATTTTGTGTAAATAACACACACGTATCGGCACATCCGCCGGGGTGCCCTGAGGTGACTTGTCGCCGCCAGGGTCGGCGTTATGGGATACGTGGAGGCATAACCCCAATTAATCTATAGAGGTTTAATCATGGCAACTGTTTCCATGCGCGACATGCTCAAGGCTGGTGTTCACTTCGGTCACCAGACCCGTTACTGGAACCCGAAAATGAAGCCTTTCATCTTCGGCGCTCGTAACAAGGTTCACATCATCAACCTGGAGCAGACTGTACCAATGTTCAACGCCGCTCTGGCTGAACTGAGCAAGATCTCTTCCCGTAAAGGCAAGATCCTGTTCGTTGGTACCAAGCGCGCAGCAAGCGAAGCGGTAAAAGACGCTGCTAACAGCTGTGACCAGTTCTTCGTGAACCACCGCTGGTTGGGCGGCATGCTGACTAACTGGAAAACCGTTCGTCAGTCCATCAAGCGTTTGAAAGATCTGGAAATCCAGTCTCAAGACGGCACCCTGGACAAGCTGACCAAGAAAGAAGCGCTGATGCGCACTCGTGAACTGGCCAAGCTGGAAAACTCCCTGGGCGGTATCAAAGATATGGGCGGTCTGCCAGACGCACTGTTCGTTATCGATGCCGATCACGAGCACATCGCGATCAAAGAAGCCAACAACCTGGGTATCCCGGTATTCTCTATCGTTGATACCAACTCCAACCCAGACGGCGTTGACTTCATCATCCCTGGTAACGACGACGCAATCCGTGCAGTAAACCTGTACCTGACTGCCGTTGCTGCCGCTGTGCGTGAAGGTCGTTCTCAAGATCTGGCCGTTCAGGCGGAAGAAGGCTTCGTAGAAGCTGAATAATAAGGCAAGCTCGTCACTGAGCCCTTATTAACCAGGTATTGACATATGTTGGTTAGGGGGGCCTGTAAAGGCCCCCTTTGCTTATCTGAATGAGAACTGTCTCCACGCGAGATAACCGAGGAAAAATAAATGGCTGATATTACCGCTGCCCTGGTAAAAGAACTGCGCGAGCGTACCGGCGCTGGCATGATGGATTGCAAGAAGGCGCTGGTTGAATCCAACGGCGACATCGAACTGGCAATCGAAAACATGCGTAAGTCCGGTGCGATCAAAGCCGCTAAAAAAGCAGGCAACGTGGCTGCTGACGGCGTGATCAAAACCAAGATCGAAGGCAACTACGGCATCATTCTGGAAGTTAACTGCCAGACTGACTTCGTAGCAAAAGACGCCGGTTTCCAGGCGTTCGCCGACAAAGTGCTGGATGCCGCTATGGCCGGCAAAATCACTGACGTTGACGTGCTGAAAGCACAGTTCGAAGAAGAGCGCGTAGCGCTGGTGGCAAAAATCGGCGAAAACATCAACATTCGTCGCGTTGCTTCCCTGGAAGGCGAAGTGCTGGGCAGCTATCTGCACGGCGCGCGTATCGGCGTACTGGTTGCGGCTAAAGGCGCTGACGAAGAGCTGGTTAAGCAAATCGCAATGCACATTGCGGCAAGCAAGCCAGAGTTCGTGAAGCCAGAAGACGTGTCTGCTGAAGTGGTAGAAAAAGAGTACCAGGTTCAGCTGGACATCGCCATGCAGTCCGGCAAGCCGAAAGAAATCGCAGAGAAAATGGTTGAAGGCCGCATGAAGAAATTCACCGGCGAAGTTTCTCTGACCGGTCAGCCTTTCGTTATGGATCCGAGCAAATCCGTTGCTCAGGTGCTGAAAGAGCACAACGCTGACGTGACCAACTTCATTCGCTTCGAAGTGGGCGAAGGCATCGAGAAAGTCGAAACCGACTTCGCTGCTGAAGTTGCCGCGATGAGCAAACAGTCTTAATGACTGTCGATGGAACCGCCGTCTGGCGGTTCCATACTATCCAGCCAGAATTACACCGGTGGCAGGCCCTGCAGCGTGATTCTCACCTCAGGCGCGTTTCATCGGCTGAAATCCCCAATACTAATACTGCTTCTTAGGACAGAACACCATGGCAACCAATGCAAAACCCGTATATCAGCGTATTCTGCTTAAACTGAGTGGCGAAGCCCTGCAAGGTGCAGAAGGTTTTGGTATCGACGCCAGCGTTTTGGATCGCATGGCTCAGGAAGTGAAAGAGCTGGTCGAACTGGGAATTCAGGTCGGTGTAGTTATTGGCGGCGGGAACCTGTTCCGCGGCGCGGGCCTGGCGCAAGCCGGCATGAACCGCGTAGTGGGCGACCACATGGGAATGCTGGCTACCGTGATGAACGGCCTGGCTATGCGTGATGCACTGCACCGTGCCTATGTGAACGCCCGCCTGATGTCGGCGATCCCGCTGAACGGCGTATGTGACAATTACAGCTGGGCAGAGGCTATCAGCCTGCTGCGCAACAACCGCGTGGTGATCTTCTCCGCCGGTACCGGCAACCCGTTCTTCACCACCGATTCCGCCGCTTGTCTGCGCGGTATCGAGATCGAAGCGGACGTGGTGCTGAAAGCCACCAAAGTGGATGGCGTATACTCCGCCGATCCGGTGAAAAACCCGGATGCGACGCTGTATGAACAATTAACCTATCAGGACGTGCTGGAGCGCGAGCTGAAAGTGATGGATCTGGCGGCGTTTACGCTGGCCCGCGATCACGGCTTGCCGATCCGCGTGTTCAACATGAACAAGCCTGGCGCGCTGCGCCGCGTGGTGATGGGTGAGAACGAAGGTACGCTGATCAGCAAATAAGGCTGTTCACACCCCTTTTTCGGTGCGCGTGACGCCAGGCGCCGCGCGCTCTCCGAGTACGATTACGGGCTATACTTGAGTATCGCCTGCCAAGTAACCAGCTTCCAAGGGTTTGCAACGTGACTAATGAAATCAGAAAAGATGCTGATTCACGCATGGAAAAAAGCGTAGAAGCATTCAAAAACCAAATCAGCAAGATCCGCACCGGCCGCGCTTCTCCAAGCATTCTGGACGGCATCATGGTGGAATACTACGGCGCCGCTACGCCGCTGCGCCAGCTGGCCAACGTGACCGTGGAAGACTCCCGCACGCTGAAAATCAACGTGTTCGACCGCAGCCTGAGCCAGGCCGTTGAGAAAGCGATCATGAGCTCCGATCTGGGCCTCAACCCGTCTTCCGCCGGCTCTGACATTCGCGTTCCGCTGCCTCCGCTGACCGAAGAACGTCGTAAGGATCTGATCAAGATCGTACGCGGCGAAGCCGAGCAGGGCCGCGTAGCGGTGCGTAACGTGCGTCGCGACGCTAACGACAAGGTCAAGGCGCTGCTGAAAGACAAAGAGATCAGCGAAGACGAAGAACGTCGTTCACAAGACGAGATTCAGAAAATGACCGACGCTTACATCAAGCTGGTCGATGCCGCGCTGGCAGAGAAAGAAAAAGAGCTGATGGATTTCTAATCAGCATCGCGCAGAAAAAAAGCGTCGCCTGGGCGGCGCTTTGTTTTTTGTGGCGCAGATCCCGTTTCATCGTACTGAAAGATCATGGACAAGCGGTGTCCAAGGTTCCACACTGGAGCACCTCCGATCTCATCAGACAGTTATTCAGAGTGAACTCATGAAGCAACTGACCATTCTTGGCTCGACCGGCTCGGTAGGGACCAGCACCCTGGCCGTGGTCAGGGCGAATCCCGACCGTTTTGCGATCAAAGCACTGGTGGCCGGCCGCAACGTCGCGGTCATGGCGCAGCAATGCATGGAATTCCGGCCCGCCTTCGCCGCGATGGCTGAGGAAAGCGCCGCTCGCGAGCTGCGCGCCATTCTGGCGGAAAACGGCGTCGCTACCGAGGTCTTGGCCGGGGAACAAGCGGCCTGCGAACTGGCGGCGTTGGATGACGTCGA
The DNA here is from genome assembly GCF_058725505.1 of Serratia sp. A07. Taxonomy (NCBI): domain Bacteria; kingdom Pseudomonadati; phylum Pseudomonadota; class Gammaproteobacteria; order Enterobacterales; family Yersiniaceae; genus Serratia; species Serratia sp. A07. The sequence continues at coordinate 36,634 of NZ_JBZXDO010000013.1, read as the reverse complement.
TCAAGTGACGGCGGCCATCGTCGGCGCCGCAGGGCTGCTGCCGACGCTGGCGGCGATCCGCGCAGGCAAGCAGGTGTTGCTGGCCAACAAGGAGTCGCTGGTCACCTGCGGCCGTCTGTTTATGGACGCGGTTCGGCAAAGCCAGGCGCAGCTGCTGCCGCTCGACAGCGAACACAACGCGATTTTTCAGAGTTTGCCTGAGAGCATTCAGCGTCAGTTGGGATACTCTTCCCTGGACAGTCATGGCGTTTCGCGCATCGTGCTTACCGGCTCAGGCGGCCCGTTCCGCACCACGCCGCTGGAGCAGTTCGCCGCGATGACGCCGGATCAAGCCTGTGCCCACCCGAACTGGTCGATGGGCCGCAAGATCTCGGTGGACTCCGCCACCATGATGAACAAAGGTCTGGAATACATTGAGGCCCGCTGGCTGTTTAACGCCTCGGCCGAGCAAATGGAAGTGATCCTGCACCCGCAGTCGGTGATTCACTCGATGGTGCGCTATGCCGACGGCAGCGTGCTGGCGCAGCTGGGTACGCCGGATATGCGCACGCCGATCGCACATGCGATGGCGTATCCGCAGCGCGTAAACTCCGGCGTGGAAGCGCTGGACTTCTGCCGCATCGGTTCGCTGACCTTCGCCGAACCGGAGCGCGAGCGCTATCCTTGCCTGTATTTGGCGATCGAAGCGTTCGACGCCGGCCAGGCGGCGACCACCGCACTGAACGCGGCGAATGAAATCGCCGTGGCGGCATTTTTGCAGCAGCAGATTCGCTTTACCGACATTGCCGCGGTCAACAGGCAGGTCGTCGAGCGCCTCGCGCTGCCGGAACCGACGTGCATCGAAGCGGTCTTAGACATTGACCGCCAGGCGCGCGCCGCCGCCGAGGAGCGCGTTCGCGCGTTGCGCGGTTGAGCACGGCGATTATCCGATTTTGCTCGTAATTCGCGTATGCCGCAGCGGGGCCGTTTGTTCATGCTCCGCTGAGGTGGTATAGTCTGCGCCACCTGTCAGCGGTTATACCGTTGAATTATGGCCCGATTGGCGCCCTGTGCGTCAATGGCGACCCGGCTGCGCCGGGCATCGCGAGGGCAGGCTGAAAGCCGTGTCGGGCACACGGCTTTTTTTGCGCGTAAGGGCCTGATGTTCCGGAAAGGCAGTTATATTTCTATTGAGGAAATAAGTACGAGTTATGTCGTCCGCAAACCAACAAGAGGCTAATCCATCTTCCCCGGGGCCGCGCCATGTCGCCATCATCATGGACGGTAACGGACGCTGGGCCAAACGTCAGGGCAAGTTACGTGTCTTCGGTCATAAAGCAGGGGTGAAATCGGTTCGCCGCGCGGTCAGTTTTGCCGCCAGCCACCATTTAGATGCGCTCACGCTTTATGCCTTCAGCAGCGAAAACTGGAACCGTCCGGTGCAGGAAGTCTCCGCCCTGATGGAGCTTTTTGTCCGTGCTCTGGATAGTGAAGTAAAAAGCCTGCATAAACATAACGTCAGGTTGCGGGTGATCGGCGATATCAGCCGGTTCAGCTCGCGTTTGCAGGAGCGGATCCGCCGCTCTGAAGCGCTGACGGAAAATAACGATGGCCTGACGCTCAATATCGCTGCCAACTACGGCGGCCGTTGGGATATCATTCAGGGAGTAAGGGAGCTGGCCGAACGGGTACGGGTGGGAGAGTTGCACCCGGATCAGATCAGCGAGGAATTATTGAGCGAGCGGGTTTGCATGAGCGACCTGGCGCCGGTGGATCTGGTTATCCGCACCGGTGGCGAGCATCGCATCAGTAACTTCCTGCTGTGGCAAATCGCCTATGCTGAACTTTACTTTACGGATGTGCTCTGGCCTGATTTCGATGAACTTGTCTTTGAAGGTGCGCTGAATGCATTTGCACAACGTGAGCGCCGCTTCGGGGGAACAACACCTATCGGCGCCGATGCGTCCTAGGGAGAACTTTTGCTGAAGTATCGCCTCATAACTGCTCTGATTTTAATCCCGATCGTTATCGCGGCGCTGTTCCTGTTGCCGCCGCTGGCCTTTGCTCTGGTAACGCTCGTCGTGTGCATGTTAGCAGCCTGGGAGTGGGGCCAACTGGCCGGTTTTACCTCCCGTTCGCAGCGCATCTGGCTGGCGATACTGTGCGGTTTTCTGCTGGCGCTGATGATGCTCAGCGTTCCCGCGTACCATCAATCCGTGCCGCAGGTGAGCGGCTCGCTGTGGCTGTCGCTGGTCTGGTGGCTGGCGGCGCTGCTGCTGGTGCTGTTCTACCCCGGCTCGGCCGCTATCTGGCGCAACTCGCGCCCGCTGCGCCTGCTGTTCGGCCTGCTGACCATCGTGCCGTTCTTCTGGGGCATGCTGGCGCTGCGCCAGTACGGCTACGAGCAAAACCCGTTTACCGGCGCCTGGTGGCTGCTGTACGTGATGCTGCTGGTGTGGGGCGCGGATTCCGGCGCCTACATGTTCGGCAAGCTGTTCGGCAAGCATAAGCTGGCGCCGAAGGTCTCGCCGGGCAAAACCTGGGAAGGGCTGATCGGCGGGTTGTTGACGTCGGCGGTAATCTCCTGGCTGTTCGGCCGCTATGCGCCACTGAACGTGGTGCCGACCACCCTGTTGGCCTGTTCGGTGCTCGCCGCGCTGGCTTCGGTGCTGGGCGATTTGACCGAAAGCATGTTCAAACGCGAAGCGGGCATCAAGGACAGCGGTCATTTGATCCCCGGTCATGGCGGCATACTGGATCGTATCGACAGCCTGACCGCGGCGGTGCCGGTGTTTGCCTGCCTGATGCTGTTGGTGTTTTAATCCGTCGATGACGGAAAGTGAGGGATGATGGTCAGCGTGCTTTGGAACCTGGTGGCGTTTCTGATTGCGCTCGGTATCTTGATAACCGTGCACGAGTTCGGACACTTTTGGGTTGCCCGCCGTTGCGGCGTGCGCGTTGAACGTTTCTCCATCGGCTTCGGTCGCGCGCTGTGGCGCCGCACCGATCGCCAGGGCACCGAGTACGTCATTGCCTTGATTCCGCTCGGCGGCTACGTGAAGATGCTGGACGAGCGCGTGGAGTCGGTGGCGCCGGAAATGCGCCATCAGGCCTTCAACAACAAAACCGTCTGGCAGCGCGCGGCCATCATCAGCGCCGGCCCCATCGCCAACTTCCTGTTTGCTATCCTTGCCTACTGGCTGGTGTTCATCATCGGCGTGCCGAGTTTCCGCCCGGTGATCGGCGAAATCGCGCCGCAATCCATCGCCGCCAAGGCCGAAATTTCGTCTGGCATGGAACTAAAGTCGGTTGACGGCATCGAAACGCCTGATTGGGAGTCAGTTCGTCTGGCGCTGGTGGCGAAGATTGGCGATGCACAAACCGAAGTCGGCGTTGCGCCATTCGGCTCTTCGCAGGTAGTGACCAAAACCCTGGATTTGCGCCAGTGGAACTTTGAGCCGGACAAGCAGGATCCCGTTGTCGCGCTGGGCATTATGCCGCGCGGCCCGCAGATTGAATCCGTGTTGGCGGAAGTGCAGCCTGACTCGGCGGCGCAAAAGGCGGGTTTACAAGCGGGGGACAGGATCGTTAAAGTCGATGGTCAGCCGTTGGGTCGTTGGCAGACGCTGGTGAAGCGTATCCACGATGGCCCGGGGCAACCGCTGGCTTTGGAGATTGAAAGAAACGGCGCCCCCTTGTCTTTGACGCTGATACCGGATACAAAGCCGGTGGGAAAAGACAAATCGGTGGGTTTTGCAGGCATCATTCCAAAGGTGCTGCCGCTGCCGGACGAGTATAAGACGATTCGCCAGTATGGACCGTTCCCGGCGCTGTATCAGGCCGGCGACAAGACCTGGCAGCTGATGCGGCTGACGGTTAACATGCTGGGCAAATTAATAACCGGTGATGTAAAGCTGAACAACCTGAGTGGCCCGATCTCGATTGCACAGGGAGCAGGGGCGTCAGCCGGAGTCGGGTTCGTGTATTATCTGATGTTCCTGGCGTTGATTAGCGTCAACCTGGGGATCATCAACCTGTTCCCATTACCGGTGTTAGATGGTGGGCATCTCCTCTTCCTGGCGATAGAAAAGCTGAAGGGTGGGCCGGTTTCCGAGCGAGTACAGGACTACAGCTACCGCATAGGTTCGATCGTGCTGGTGTTGTTGATGGGTCTTGCACTTTTCAATGATTTTTCCCGCCTCTAGGGGCGGGGATAGGTTAGGAAGAACGCATAACAACGATGGCGATGAAAAAGTTGCTCATAGCGTCGCTGCTGTTTGGCAGCGCCACCGTATACGGTGCAGACGGGTTCGTAGTGAAAGACATTCATTTCGAAGGCCTGCAGCGAGTCGCCGTCGGTGCGGCGTTACTCAACATGCCGGTTCGCGTCGGCGATACCGTCACTGACGATGACATCAGTAATACCATCCGAGCCTTGTTTGCCACCGGCAACTTCGAGGACGTGCGCGTACTGCGCGATGGTAATACGTTGATCGTGCAGGTGAAGGAACGTCCTACCATCGCCAGCATCACCTTCTCCGGCAACAAGTCGGTGAAGGATGACATGCTCAAGCAGAACCTGGAAGCCTCCGGCGTCCGGGTGGGCGAGGCGCTCGACCGCACCACGATCTCCAGCATTGAAAAAGGGCTGGAAGACTTCTACTACAGCGTCGGTAAATACAGCGCCTCGGTGAAAGCCGTGGTCACGCCGCTGCCGCGCAACCGTGTCGACCTGAAGCTGGTGTTCACGGAAGGGGTCTCCGCCAAGATTCAACAAATCAACATCGTCGGCAACCATGCCTTCACCAACGACGAACTGATCTCGCGCTTCCAGCTGCGTGATGAGGTGCCGTGGTGGAACCTGGTCGGCGATCGCAAATACCAGAAGCAAAAACTGGCGGGCGATCTCGAAACCCTGCGCAGCTTCTATCTGGATCGCGGCTATGCCCGCTTCAACATCGATTCTACCCAGGTGAGCTTGACGCCGGATAAAAAAGGCATCTACATCACCATCAACATCACCGAAGGCGATCAGTACAAGCTTTCCGATGTTGTCGTGAACGGCAACCTGGCCGGCCACTCGGCGGAAGTTGCTCAGATCACCAAGATCGAACCGGGCGAGCTGTATAACGGCAGCAAGGTGACCAAAATGGAAGACAACATCAAAACGATGTTGGGCCGTTATGGTTACGCCTACCCGCGCGTCGGTACTCAGCCGGAGATCAACGACGCGGATAAAACCGTCAAGCTGCACGTCAACGTCGACGCGGGCAACCGCTTCTACGTGCGTCGCATCAAGTTCGAAGGCAACGACACCAGCAAGGATTCCGTACTGCGTCGCGAAATGCGCCAGATGGAAGGCGCCTGGCTGGGTAACGAGCAGGTCGAGCAGGGCAAAGAACGCTTGAACCGCTTGGGCTACTTCGAAACGGTTGACGTGGAAACCCAGCGCGTGCCGGGCACCGCCGATCAGGTCGACGTAACCTACAAGGTGAAAGAGCGCAACACCGGTACCTTTAACTTCGGCGTCGGCTACGGCACCGAGAGCGGCGTCAGCTTCCAGGCCGGCGTGCAGCAGGACAACTGGTTGGGTACCGGCTACTCGGTCGGCATCAGCGGCACCAAGAACGACTACCAAACCTATACCGAATTCTCGGTCACCAACCCGTACTTCACCGTTGACGGTGTGAGCCTGGGCGGCCGCGTGTTCTACAACGACTTTAAAGCGGATAACGCGGACCTGTCCGACTACACCAACAAGAGTTACGGTGTTGACGGCACGCTGGGCTTCCCGATCAACGAAAACAACTCGTTGCGTACCGGCCTGGGCTACGTCCACAACGGTCTGTCGAACATGCAGCCGCAGATCGCCATGTGGCGTTATCTCGACTCGATGGGCGTGGATGCGAACAAGACTGACCGCGCCAGCTACTCGACGGACGACTTTACCCTGAACCTGGGCTGGACCTACAACAACCTGGACCGCGGCTACTTCCCGACGTCGGGTAACCGCACCACGTTGAACGGCAAGGTCACCATTCCGGGCTCGGACAACGAATACTACAAGGTGACGTTGGACAGCGTTCAGTACGTGCCGATCAATGACGATCGCACCTGGGTGCTGTTGGGCCGTGGCCGTCTGGGTTACGCGGATGGGCTGGGCGGCAAGGAAATGCCGTTCTATGAGAACTTCTATGCCGGTGGTTCAAGCACCGTGCGTGGCTTCCAGTCCAACACCATCGGTCCGAAGGCGGTGTATTACAACTCCAACTCGTACCAGTGCCAGTTCAACGCCGGCAGCACCACCACGCGTCAGAGCATCTGTAGCTCGGATGACGCGGTGGGCGGTAACGCCATGGCGGTGGCCAGCCTGGAGCTGATCACTCCGACGCCGTTCATCAGCGAGAAATACGCCAACTCCGTGCGGACGTCGCTGTTCATCGATGCCGGTACCGTGTGGGATACCAAGTGGAAGAATACCGACGAAACGCTGATGTACGGCGTGCCTGACTACAGTAAAGCGGGCAATATTCGTTCCTCCGCCGGTATCGCGCTGCAGTGGATGTCGCCGCTGGGGCCGTTGGTGTTCTCTTACGCCAACCCGATCAAGAAATACGAAGGCGACAAGTCCGAACAGTTCCAGTTTAACATCGGTAAGACCTGGTAACGGGTCTCGCCTCTGGGCATAACAGTTATTAAGAATCGCAATGGCCAGGCGCCCGCCGGCAGAGGGAGATGATTCTCATTGTTTGGTGGGATAAGTCTGGCAAATTGTGTACTTCAGTGTCATATGACACAAATGGGTGATGGTAAGGAGTTTATAGTGAAAAAGTGGTTGTGTGCCGCAGGCCTCGGTTTAGCAATGGCTGCTTCAGCTGGCGTTCAGGCAGCAGATAAGATCGCTGTCGTTAACGTCTCCAGCATTTTCCAACAGCTGCCGGCCCGCGAAGCGGTCGCTAAACAGCTGGAAAACGAGTTTAAAGGCCGTGCAAGCGAACTCCAGAACATGGAACGTAGCCTGCAGACCAAAATGCAACGTCTGCAGCGTGACGGCGCTACCATGAAAGCCAGCGACCGCAGCAAGTTGGAAAAAGACGTGATGGCACAGCGCGAGCAGTTCTCTCAGAAAGCGCAGGCTTTCGAGCAGGACAACCGTCGTCGCCAGATGGAAGAGCGTAACAAGATCCTGAGCCGTATCCAGGACGCTGTGAAATCTGTTGCCAGCAAAGGCGGTTATGACGTGGTGATCGACGCCAACGCCGTTGCCTATGCAGACTCTTCCAAAGATATCACTGCTGACGTGCTGAAACAGGTTAAATAACACATGCTTTCAATTCGACTGGCTGATTTAGCGCAGCAGTTGGATGCACAATTGCACGGTGATGGCGATCTCGTCATCACCGGCATTGCTTCTATGCATTCGGCACAGCCTGGCCAAATCACGTTTTTGTCAAACAGCCGCTATCAAGAGCAGCTGTCTTCCTGCCAGGCAAGCGCCGTGGTGCTTACCGAAGCGGATTTACCACACTGCCGTGCTGCGGCGCTGGTGGTTAAGAACCCTTACCTGACCTACGCGCGCATGGCGCAGCTGATGGACACCACGCCGGCACCGGCGCAGGATATCGCGCCAAGCGCGGTGATCTCGCCTGAGGCGCAGCTGGGGCACAACGTCGCCATTGGGGCGAACGCGGTGATCGAGTCGGGTGCGGTGCTGGGCGATAACGTGGTTATCGGCCCGGGCTGCTTCATTGGCAAACACGCACGCATCGGCGCGGGAACGCGTCTGTGGGCGAACGTCACGATTTATCATGCGGTTGAAATCGGCCAGCGCTGCCTGATCCAGTCCGGCACCGTGATCGGCGCGGACGGTTTCGGCTATGCGAACGAGCGCGGCGAGTGGATCAAAATCCCTCAGTTGGGCACGGTGATTATCGGCGATCGCGTCGAAATCGGCGCTTGCACCACCATTGACCGCGGCGCTTTGGATAACACCCAAATCGGGAATGGTGTTATCATCGACAACCAATGCCAGATTGCACATAACGTCGTGATTGGCGACAATACCGCCGTCGCCGGCGGCGTGATCATGGCCGGCAGCCTGAAAATCGGCCGCTACTGCCAGATCGGCGGTGCCAGCGTGATCAACGGTCACATGGAGATTGCCGACAAGGTTGTTGTTACCGGAATGGGAATGGTTATGCGACCAATCACCGAACCTGGGGTATACTCTTCGGGCATTCCGTTGCAGCCTAACAAGGTTTGGCGTAAAACCGCTGCGTTGGTGATGAATATCGATGAGATCAGCAAGCGCTTGAAAGCTGTCGAACGTAAAGTCGGAAAAGACTAATCATTGCCGCCCGCCCTGGCGGGGACAAAACGAAACGCGTTGGTCGTGAGACCAAAAGCGCAAAGAGATGTTAATTTGCGGCCTGCATGATGATCTCCTTTTGGGGTCAGCGCAGGCCGTGTTGTTGATGCCATCAGTTTTTAGAGACAGGAAGAGTATTTTGACTACTGACACTCATACTCTGGATATTGCAGAAATTTTGGATCTGCTTCCTCACCGTTACCCGTTCTTGCTGGTCGACCGCGTCCTCGAGTTTGAAGAGCACAAATATCTGCGTGCGGTGAAGAACGTATCGGTGAACGAACCGTTTTTCCAGGGCCACTTCCCTGGCAAACCGATTTTCCCAGGCGTATTGATCCTGGAAGCCATGGCGCAGGCCACCGGTATCCTGGCGTTTAAAAGCGTCGGCAAACTGGAGCCGGGCGAGCTGTATTACTTCGCCGGTATCGACGAAGCACGCTTCAAGCGTCCTGTGGTGCCAGGGGATCAGATGGTCATGGAAGTCACCTTCGAGAAAACTCGCCGCGGCCTGACTCGCTTCAAAGGCGTGGCGACCGTTGACGGTAAAATTGTCTGCGAAGCAACCATGATGTGTGCCCGCAGCCGGGAGGCTTAATCCGTGATTGACCAAACCGCCTTTATCCATCCTAGCGCGATAGTCGAAGAAGGCGCCGTGATCGGCGCCAACGTGCATATCGGCCCTTTCTGCTACGTCGGTTCCCAGGTGGAAATCGGCGCCGGCACGGTGCTGAAATCCCACGTGGTGGTGAACGGCATTACCAAGATCGGCTGCGATAACCAGATTTATCAGTTCGCCTCCATCGGTGAAGTGAATCAGGATCTGAAATACGCGGGCGAACCGACGCGCGTTGAAGTGGGCGATCGCAACCGCATCCGCGAAAGCGTCACCATTCACCGCGGCACCGCGCAGGGCACCGGCTTGACTAAAGTGGGCAACGATAACCTGCTGATGGTCAATACGCATATCGGGCATGACTGCGTGGTCGGCAATTTCTGTGTGCTGGCCAACAACGCTACGCTCGGCGGACACGTGGAAATCGACGATCACGCCATCATCGGCGGCATGACGGCGATCCACCAGTTCTGCATTATCGGTGCGCATGTGATGGTAGGCGGTTGTTCCGGCGTCGCTCAGGACGTGCCTCCTTTCGTCATCGCTCAGGGCAACCACGCGACACCGTTCGGCGTCAATGCGATTGGCCTGAAGCGTCGCGGTTTTGATAAGGATGAAATGCAGGCGATTCGTAACGCCTATAAGATCCTGTATCGCAGCGAGAAAACGCTGGATGAAGCGAAAGCGGAAATCGAAGCCCTGGCCAAAGAGCAGCCGGTGGTGCAGCTGTACCTCGATTTCTTCACCCGTTCCACCCGTGGCATCATTCGCTGAGTTATGTCGAATCGTCCATTGACTATCGGATTGGTCGCCGGAGAAACCTCCGGTGACATTCTCGGCGCCGGTTTGATCCGCGCGCTCAAGGCGCAGATCCCCGACGCGCGTTTCGTTGGCGTCGCCGGCCCGCTGATGCAGGCCGAAGGCTGCGAAGCCTGGTACGAAATGGAAGAGCTGGCGGTCATGGGCGTGGTGGAAGTGCTCGAGCGTTTGCCACGCCTGTTGAAGATCCGCAAGGATCTCACCCGCCGCTTCGGCGAGCTGCGGCCGGACGTGTTTGTCGGTATCGACGCGCCGGACTTCAACATCACGCTGGAAGGCCGCCTCAAGCAGCGCGGCATCCGCACCATTCACTACGTCAGCCCTTCCGTGTGGGCCTGGCGGCAAAAGCGCGTTTTCAAAATTGGCAAAGCCACCGATCTGGTGCTGGCCTTTCTCCCTTTCGAAAAAGCGTTTTACGATCGCTTCAACGTGCCTTGCCGGTTTATCGGCCATACCATGGCAGATGCCATGCCGTTACAGCCCGATCGGCTGGCGGCGCGCGCCCAGCTTGGCATCGATCCGCAGGCGCGCTGTCTGGCCTTGCTGCCGGGCAGCCGCGGCGCCGAAGTCGAGATGCTTAGCGCCGACTTCCTCAAAACAGCGCAGCTGCTGCGCACGCGTTATCCTGAGCTTGAAGTGGTGGTGCCGCTGGTTAACGCCAAACGGCGCGAGCAGTTTGAGCGCATCAAGGCGGAAGTGGCGCCGGACCTGACCGTACACCTGCTGAACGGCCAGGGGCGCGAGGCGATGATTGCCAGCGACGCGGCGCTGCTGGCGTCCGGCACGGCGGCGCTGGAGTGCATGTTGGCCAAGTGCCCGATGGTGGTGGGCTATCGCATGAAACCGTTCACTTTCTGGCTGGCGCAGAGGCTGGTGAAAACGCCTTACGTTTCGCTGCCGAATCTGCTGGCGGGGCGCGAGATCGTCACCGAGCTGCTGCAGCATGACTGCGTGCCGGACAAACTGGCCGCCGCCGTGATGCCGCTGCTGGAAGAGAGCCCGCAAACCGAAGCGCTGAAACAGACTTTCCTTACTTTGCACCAAAGCATCCGTTGCGGTGCGGACGAACAGGCCGCTCAGGCTGTGTTGGAGCTGGCGAAAGCATGATTGAACCCTTTATCTATCCCGCTGCCACGCTGATTGCCGGTGTGGACGAAGTGGGCCGCGGCCCGTTGGTTGGCGCGGTGGTCACCGCCGCCGTGATCCTCGATCCGGCGCAGCCGATCGTCGGGCTGGCGGACTCCAAGAAACTCAGTGAAAAACGCCGCCTGGCGCTGTATGACGAAATCGTCGCCAAGGCGCTCTCCTGGAGCCTGGGGCGCGCCGAGCCGGCGGAAATCGACCAGATGAACATTTTGCACGCCACCATGCTGGCGATGCAGCGCGCGGTGGCCGGGTTGCATATCGCGCCGGACATGGTTTTAATCGACGGTAACCGTTGCCCGAAGCTGCCGATGCGTTCGCAGGCGGTGGTGAAGGGTGACAGCCGCGTGGCGGAGATCAGCGCGGCGTCCATTCTGGCGAAGGTCACGCGCGATCGCGAAATGGCCGAGCTGGACAGCGAGTTCCCGGACTACGGTTTCGCGCAGCATAAAGGCTACCCGACCGCCCTCCACCTGGAGCGGCTGGCCGCGCTGGGCGCCACCGAGCACCACCGCCGCAGCTTCGCGCCGGTGAAAAGGGCGCTGGCGCTGTAGTCTGCGGGCCTGGTTGACCAGGCTCGACGATAGCATTAACCCGGGCTCAGCCTGCTGAGCCCCTTCAATCAGGTATCTGGAGATGGCCGAACCTCGTTTTATTCACCTGCGCGTCCACAGTGACTACTCCATGATTGATGGATTGGCCAAGACGGCACCGCTGGTGAAAAGAGCCGCCGCGTTAGCCATGCCTGCTCTGGCAATCACCGATTTCACCAACCTGTGCGGGCTGGTGAAGTTCTACGGCAGCGCGCACGGCGCCGGGATCAAACCGATCATCGGCGCGGATTTTCATGTGCAAAGCGAAGAGCTGGGCGACGAGCTGGCTCAGCTGACGGTGCTGGCCAGCAACAACGAAGGCTACCAGAACCTGACGCTGCTGATTTCCCGCGCCTATCAGCGTGGCTACGGGGCCGCCGGCCCGACCATCGATCGCGACTGGCTGATTGAACATCGTGAAGGGCTGATTCTGCTCTCCGGCGCGCGTCAGGGCGACGTCGGCAAGTTTCTGCTGCGCGGCAACCAGGCGCAGGTGGATCAGTGTCTGGACTTCTACCAGCAGCACTTTCCGGACTGTTACTACCTGGAACTGATCCGCACCGGCCGCCCGGACGAAGAGAACTACCTGCATGCGGCGGTGGCGCTGGCCACCGAACGCGGTTTGCCGGTGGTGGCCACCAACGACGTGCGCTTCCTGGTGGAAGACGATTTCGACGCCCATGAGATTCGCGTCGCCATACACGACGGCTTTACGCTGGACGATCCCAAGCGGCCGCGCAACTACAGCCCGCAGCAATACATGCGCAGCGAAGACGAGATGTGCGAGCTGTTCGCCGACATCCCCGAAGCGCTGCTGAACAGCGTCGAGATCGCCAAGCGCTGCAACGTCACCATTCGCCTCGGCGAATACTTCCTGCCGCAGTTCCCGACCGGCGACATGAGCACCGAGGACTTCCTGGTACTCAAATCGAAAGAGGGGCTGGAAGAGCGTCTCGAGTTCCTGTTCCCCGATCCTGAAGTGCGCGCGCAGCGCCGCCCGGAATACGACGAGCGTCTGGACGTCGAGCTGAAGGTGATCAACCAGATGGGGTTCCCCGGCTACTTCCTGATCGTGATGGAGTTTATCCAGTGGTCGAAGGACAACAACGTGCCGGTGGGCCCGGGGCGCGGCTCCGGTGCCGGTTCGCTGGTGGCCTATGCGTTGAAAATCACCGACCTCGATCCGTTGGAATTCGACCTGCTGTTCGAACGCTTCCTGAACCCGGAACGTGTCTCGATGCCCGACTTCGACGTCGACTTCTGCATGGAGAAGCGCGACCAGGTAATTGAGCACGTGGCGGAGATGTACGGCCGCGAAGCGGTATCGCAGATCATCACCTTCGGTACCATGGCGGCGAAAGCGGTTATCCGCGACGTGGGCCGCGTGCTGGGGCATCCGTACGGCTTCGTTGATCGCATCTCCAAGCTGGTGCCGCCGGATCCGGGCATGACGCTGGAAAAAGCCTTCGCCGCCGAACCGCAGCTGCCGGAAATTTACGAGGCCGACGAAGAGGTCAAGGCGCTGATCGACATGGCGCGCAAGCTGGAAGGGGTGACGCGTAACGCGGGTAAACACGCCGGGGGCGTGGTGATCGCGCCGACCAAAATCACCGACTTCGCGCCGCTGTACTGCGACGCCGAAGGGCACCATCCGGTGACCCAGTTCGACAAGAACGATGTGGAATACGCCGGGCTGGTGAAGTTCGACTTCCTCGGTCTGCGTACCCTGACCATCATCGACTGGGCGCTGGAGATGATCAACGCCCGGCGCGCCAAGACCGGGCTGGAACCGATCGACATCGCCGCCATTCCGCTCGACGACAAGAAAAGCTTCGACATGCTGCAGCGCTCGGAAACCACGGCGGTGTTCCAGCTTGAATCGCGCGGCATGAAAGACCTGATCAAACGTCTGAAGCCCGACTGCTTCGAAGACATGATCGCACTGGTGGCGCTGTTCCGTCCGGGGCCGCTGCAGTCGGGCATGGTGGATAACTTCATCGACCGCAAGCACGGCCGCGAAGAGATCTCCTACCCGGATATCCAGTGGCAGCACGAGTCGCTCAAGCCGGTGCTGGAACCGACCTACGGCATCATCCTGTATCAGGAACAGGTGATGCAGATTGCCCAGGTGCTGGCCGGCTATACCCTGGGCGGCGCGGACATGCTGCGCCGTGCGATGGGTAAAAAGAACCCGGTCGAAATGGCCAAGCAGCGCGGCGGCTTTGAAGACGGCGCGAAATCACGCGGCATCGACGGCGAACTGTCGGTGAAAATTTTCGACCTGGTGGAGAAGTTCGCCGGTTACGGCTTCAACAAATCGCACTCCGCCGCCTATGCGCTGGTGTCGTATCAGACGCTGTGGCTGAAGGCGCACTATCCGGCCGAGTTTATGGCGGCGGTGATGACCGCCGATATGGACAACACCGACAAAGTGGTGGGGCTGGTGGACGAATGCTGGCGCATGGGGCTGAAGATCCTGCCGCCGGACATCAACAGCGGCCTGTATCACTTCCACGTCAACGACGACGGCGAGATCGTTTACGGCATCGGCGCCATCAAAGGCGTGGGGGAAGGGCCGATCGAGGCCATCATCGAGGCGCGCAACAGCGGCGAACAGGGTTACTTCAAAGACCTGTTCGATCTCTGTGCGCGCTCCGACATCAAGAAACTGAACCGCCGCATTCTGGAAAAGCTGATCATGTCTGGCGCGTTCGATCGCCTCGGGCCGCACCGCGCCGCGCTGATGAATTCGCTCGGCGACGCGTTGAAAGCGGCGGATCAGCATGCGAAAGCCGAAGCTATCGGCCAGGTAGATATGTTCGGCGTGCTGGCGGAGGCGCCGGAGCAGGTGGAGCAGTCCTACGCCAATATCGCCCCCTGGCCGGAGCAGGTGGTGCTGGACGGTGAACGGGAGACGCTGGGGCTGTACCTGACCGGCCACCCGATCACCCAGTACCTGAAGGAGATCGAACGTTACGCCGGTGGCCAGCGTTTGAAAGACATGCACCCGACGGATCGGGGCAAAATGACCACCGCCGTCGGGCTGGTGGTCGCCGCGCGGGTGATGGTGACCAAGCGCGGCAACCGCATCGGTATCTGTACATTGGATGACCGTTCGGGCCGCCTGGAAGTGATGTTATTCACCGAAGCGTTAGAAAAATACCAGCATTTGTTGGAAAAAGACCGTATCCTTATCGCCAGTGGACAGGTCAGCTTTGATGACTTTAGCGGCGGGCTTAAAATGATGGCCCGCGAGGTAATGGACATCAGTGAAGCCCGGGAAAAATACGCTCGCGGGCTTGCTATCTCGCTGACTGACAGGCAAATTGATGACCAGCTTTTGAACCGTCTCCGTCAGTCGTTGGAACCCCATCGATCGGGGACGATTCCAGTGCATCTCTACTATCAACGGGAAGATGCACGAGCCAAGCTGCGTTTTGGCGCAACCTGGCGCGTGACGCCCACCGACCGCTTGTTGATCGACTTGCGGACGTTGGTAGGCAATGAGCAGGTGGACTTGGAATTTGACTAAAATAGGAATGCTATGAGTCTGAATTTTCTTGATTTTGAACAGCCGATTGCAGAGCTGGAAGCGAAAATTGACTCGCTGACTGCAGTCAGCCGTCAAGACGAAAAATTAGATATTAATCTGGACGAAGAGGTTCAGCGCCTGCGTGAAAAGAGCGTTGAGCTGACGCGCAAGATTTTTGCCGATCTTGGGGCTTGGCAGATTGCCCAATTGGCACGCCACCCGCGCCGTCCTTATACCCTGGATTATATCAAACACATCTTTACCGACTTCGAAGAGTTGGCGGGCGATCGCGCTTACGCCGACGACAAAGCGATCGTCGGCGGTATTGCTCGCCTGGATGGCCGCCCGGTGATGATCATCGGGCACCAGAAAGGCCGTGAAACCAAAGAGAAGATCCGCCGCAACTTCGGCATGCCGGCGCCGGAAGGCTACCGTAAAGCGCTGCGCCTGATGGAAATGGCCGCCCGCTTCAAGATGCCGCTCATCACCTTTATCGACACCCCGGGCGCTTATCCGGGCGTGGGCGCGGAAGAGCGCGGCCAGTCCGAAGCCATCGCGCGCAACCTGCGTGAGATGTCGCGTCTGAATATCCCGGTCATCTGCACCGTCATCGGCGAAGGCGGCTCCGGCGGCGCGCTGGCGATCGGCGTGGGCGATAAGGTGAACATGCTGCAGTACAGCACCTACTCGGTGATTTCGCCGGAAGGCTGTGCTTCCATCCTGTGGAAGAGCGCCGACAAGGCGCCGCTGGCCGCAGAAGCGATGGGCATCACCGCGCCGCGCCTGAAAGAGCTGAAGCTGATTGACTCGGTGATCCCGGAGCCGCTCGGTTCCGCGCACCGCGACGTGCCGGCGATGGCCGCTGCGCTGAAAGCGCAGCTGCTGGCCGATCTGAAAGATCTGGACGGTCTGAACGACGAAGAGTTGCTCAACCGCCGCTACCAGCGTCTGATGAACTACGGCTACTGCTGAGTTCTGCGCTCGCAGCAAGAAACCGCCTCCGGGCGGTTTTTTTTTGGCTACACACCGCCGGATTTTCGTGGTGTTATAGAGACTTGGCCGTTAACTGACAGGAGCTGCCGATGAATATCATCGCCATCATGGGCCCGACGGGCGTCTACTACAAAGATGAGCCGATCCGCGAGCTCCACGCGGCGCTGGCCGCCATGGGATTCCAGCTGGTGTACCCCAAAAACAGCGGCGACCTGCTGAAGCTGATTGAAGCCAACGCCCGCATCTGCGGGGTGATCTTCGACTGGGACGACTACAGCCTGGAGCTGTGCAGCGAGATCAACGAGCTGAACGAATACCTGCCGCTGTATGCCTTTATCAATACCCACTCTACCTTCGACGTCAGCCTGCATGAAATGCGCATGGTGCTCTATTTCTTCGAGTATGGCCTGAATGCGGCAGACGATATCGCGCAGCGCATCCAGCAGTACACCGCGGAATACATCGACACCATTACGCCGCCGCTGACCAAGGCGTTATTCAACTATGTGCGCGAAGGGAAGTACACCTTCTGCACGCCGGGCCACATGGCCGGCACCGCGTTTCAAAAAAGCCCGGTGGGCTGCCTGTTCTACGATTTCTTCGGCGCCAATACCTTGAAGGCCGACATCTCGATTTCGGTTACCGAGCTTGGTTCGCTGCTGGATCACACCGGGCCGCACCTGGAGGCCGAAGAGTATATCGCGCGCACCTTCAACGCCGAGCAGAGCTATCTGGTCACCAACGGCACCTCCACCGCCAACAAGATCGTCGGCATGTATTCGGCGCCGGCCGGCAGCACGGTGCTGATCGACCGCAACTGCCACAAATCGCTGTGTCACCTGCTGATGATGAGCGATATCGTGCCGATCTATCTGCGCCCGCTGCGCAACGCCTACGGCATCCTCGGCGGCATTCCGCAGCGCGAGTTTACCCGCGAAAGCATCGCCGCCCGGGTGCAGGAGACCCCGAACGCCACCTGGCCGGTGCATGCGGTGATCACCAATTCCACCTATGACGGCCTGCTGTACAACACCGACTACATCAAGCAGACGCTGGAGGTGCCGTCGATCCACTTCGACTCCGCCTGGGTGCCTTACACCAACTTCCATCCGATTTACGACGGCAAAAGCGGCATGAGCGGCGAGCAGGTGCCCGGTAAGGTGATTTACGAAACCCAATCGACGCACAAGCTGCTGGCGGCCTTCTCGCAGGCTTCGATGATTCATATCAAGGGCGATTACGACGAGAGCACCTTCAACGAAGCCTACATGATGCACACCACCACTTCGCCGCACTACGGCATCGTGGCGTCGATGGAAACCGCCGCCGCCATGCTGCGCGGCAATCCGGGGCGCCGCTTGATCAACCGCTCGGTGGAGCGTGCGCTGCATTTTCGCCGTGAAGTGCAGCGGCTGCGCGAGGAGAGCGACAGTTGGTTCTTCGACATTTGGCAGCCGGAAGAGATCGATGAGGCGCAATGCTGGCCATTGGATCCGGACGACAACTGGCACGGTTTTGGCCAGACCGATCGCGATCACATGTACCTCGATCCGATCAAGGTGACGATCCTGACGCCGGGCATGAACGAGCTGGGCGCGCTGGAGGAGGAGGGGATCCCGGCGGCGCTGGTGGCGAAATACCTCGACGAGCGCGGCATCGTGGTGGAGAAGACCGGGCCGTACAACCTGCTGTTCCTGTTTAGCATCGGCATCGACAAAACCAAGGCGATGAGCCTGCTGCGCGGCCTGACCGATTTCAAGCGCGCCTACGATCTCAACCTGCGGGTGAAGAACATGCTGCCGGATCTGTACGCCGAGGATCCGGATTTCTACCGCAACATGCGCATTCAGGATCTGGCCGCCGGCATTCACCGCCTGATCTGCCAACACGATCTGCCGCGCCTGATGCAGCGGGCGTTCGACGTGCTGCCGGAAATGAAGCTGACGCCGCACCAGATGTTCCAGGAGCAGGTGCGCGGCAATGTGGAAACCTGTGAGTTGGATCAGCTGGTGGGCAAGGTGGCGGCTAATATGATCCTGCCGTATCCGCCGGGCGTGCCGCTGGTGATGCCGGGGGAAATGATCACCGAAGAGAGCCGGGCAGTGCTCGACTTTCTGCTGATGCTGTGCTCGATCGGCGAACGCTATCCCGGTTTTGAAACCGACATCCACGGCGCCAAACTGACGGAGGACGGACGCTATCTGGTGAAGGTGTTGAAGGTCCCGCAGCCGTAATGCATAACACGCCCGGCGGTTTGGAAGATATGCCGGGCGTTCTCATTGACGGCATCGCCGCCGCCGGATACCTTGCCTCATCAGACCGAACAGGAGAGGCCGCCATGCTGGCGTTACGTCAGGTACACCATATCGCGATCATTGGCGCGGACTACGCCGCCAGTAAGCATTTTTACTGCGACATTCTCGGATTTACCCTGCTGAGCGAAGTCTACCGCGAGGAGCGCGGCTCCTGGAAAGCCGATCTGGCGCTCAACGGGCAATACACTATCGAGCTGTTTTCTTTCCCTTCGCCGCCGGCCCGCGTCAGCCGCCCGGAGGCCTGCGGCCTGCGCCATCTGGCGTTCAGCGTTGACGACATTGGCCAGGCCATCGCCCATCTGCAGGCGGCCGGCGTCGCCTGCGAACCGGTACGCGTCGATCCTTATACCCAATCTCGTTTTACCTTTTTCAGCGATCCCGATGGTTTACCGTTAGAATTATACGAGAGTTAACGGCTTAATCGCCTCCCGGCGGCCACAGCCGGGGGCGGTTATGCTATGATCGCGCCCTTGCCCTACATGCCTACAGAGTTATTTCCGCCATGCAAGAGCCTGCTTTTCGCGTCGGGGAGTGGCTGGTTACCCCTGCCGACAACACCATCAGCCGCGACGGACGCCAAAAAACGCTGGAACCGCGCCTGATCGACATGCTGTGCTATTTCGCCCGGCATCCCGACGTGGTGCTGAGCCGCGACGAGCTGATCGACAACGTCTGGAAGCGCAATATCGTCACCAACCATGTGGTGACCCAATGTATTTCAGAGCTGCGCAAATACCTGAAAGACGGTGACAGCGACAGCCCGGAATACATTATCACCGTGCCCAAGCGCGGGTATAAGCTGGCGACGTCGGTGATCTGGTGTGAAGAAGGGGAGACGCAACCCGCTCCCGCACAGGCGCCGCAGATCGCGGTGATCATGCATGAGCCGGAAGACGGCAGCGAGGAAGACGAGACGCCGTATGTGCCGCCGCGCCGGACAAGCGCACCGCCTGCCGCGCCCGGCGAAAAGAAGCCGCGTTTTTATCGTCGCTCGACCTTCTGGGTGTGGCTGGCGTTTCTGGCGGCGCTCAGCGTCTGCGTGGCGTTTGTCGGCATCGCCACGCTGTCGCAGCGCGTGCCGGTATCCACCATGCCGGTGCTGCTCAACCCGCGCGATATCGATATTCGCATCCAGGGCGGCGAGAGCTGCAGTAACTGGATGCCGCAGCTCTCTTATGTGGTGGGCGTCAGCGAGCTGATCACCGATTCGCTGAACACCTACTCGACCTTCCTGGTACACGACCAGACCAACTACAACTATTCCGGCCCCAGCAACTCGGGCAAGTCGCTGTATATCGAGTTCGTCAATCAGCGCCACTACCGCGCCCAGCAGTGTTTCCTGTCCGTGCGGCTGGTGGATAACGCTGACAGCTCAGTCATGCTGGACAAGCGTTACTTTATTACCGCCGATAACCAGCTGAAGATCCAGACCGACTTCCTCTCCAGCCTGTCCGCTGCGCTGAAGCAGCCCTGGCCGCCACAGCTGGAGCAGCGCCTGGCGCAGCTGCTGCCCGACAACGGGCCGTTGCTGCAGCGTTTCTACCAGGCACATCAGTTGCTGATCCACGGCGACGCCGATTCGTTGACCCGCGCCAGCGCCCAGCTGAGCGAGCTGATTAAAAGCGCGCCGAACTTCCATTACCTGCTGGCCGAAAAGGCGCTGGTGGATCTGCTGCGTAATTCTTATCAACCGTTCGACAGCCAGGCCCTGGCGCAATTGCGCGCCGATATCAGCCATCTGGCGACGATCCCCGAATTGAAAAACACGCCAATCATGCAGCAAGTTCTGGCGGTAGATGCATTGACGCAGGGGCGCATTGACGAGGCGCACCGAGCGATCGATCTGGGGATTGAATTGCAAATGTCGTGGCTGAATTATGTGCTGCTGGGCAAGGTGTATGAAATGCAGGGGCAGAACCATTTGGCGGCGGATTCTTATATTACCGCATTCAATCTTCGCCCCGGCGAAGACACATTGCATTGGATCACCAACGGCGTATTCCAGACGTCATTGACCAACGTGGTGCCTTATTTAAATAACTATCAGCGCCAATAATTAACCGATATCACGCCGCCATTATTCTCCGGGAATCATGGCGGCGTTATTTATTGGTGAAGGCATGTTGCGTGAATGTATTATTTTGCTGCGCGATATTATTTCTTTTTTGCCGTTTGTTATGCGTCATTAACCTTTTCATATTGTTGTTTTTAAATGATGTTTATCTTTTCTTTAGCTTATCTTTTTATCTTGATGTGTTAATGAAAAACCTCAGGTTATCATTTGTATGATCATGAGCGTAATCTCACTTTATCTTTAGGACTTTATTCCCCCCGATGGTTAGCATCCTGACTATCAAGCCGGCTCATTAAAATCTTTTATTTATGGGTGTGGCTTATAAGAAACGTAAATCAGGAGAAACTGACCATGGCTTCACCCAAGAAAATAGGGCTTATTGCCTGCACCGGCGTCGTCGCCGGTAATATGATGGGGAGCGGGATTGCCTTATTGCCCGCCAACCTGGCGAGTCTCGGATCTATCGCCATCTGGGGATGGGTGATCTCG
This sequence comes from Serratia sp. A07, assembly GCF_058725505.1. NCBI lineage: Bacteria > Pseudomonadati > Pseudomonadota > Gammaproteobacteria > Enterobacterales > Yersiniaceae > Serratia > Serratia sp. A07. The sequence continues at coordinate 15,716 of NZ_JBZXDO010000013.1, read as the reverse complement.
ATTATCGGGGCGATGTCGCTGGCCTATGTGTATGCCCGCCTCGCCACCAAAAACCCGCAGCAGGGCGGCCCTATCGCCTACGCGGGTGAAATTTCCCCGGCCTTCGGTTTCCAGACCGGCGTGCTTTATTACCATGCCAACTGGATCGGTAACCTGGCCATCGGCATTACCGCCGTTTCTTATCTCTCCACCTTCTTCCCGGCGCTGAACAACCCGGTACCTGCCGGCATCGCCTGTATCGCTATCGTGTGGATCTTCACCTTCGTCAACATGCTGGGCGGAACCTGGGTCAGCCGTTTGACCACCCTGGGCCTGGTGCTGGTGCTGATCCCGGTGATCGTGACTGCCACCGTCGGCTGGCACTGGTTTGACGCCGCCACCTATCAGGCTAACTGGAATACCTCCGGCACCACCGACAGCCATGCGGTCATCAAAAGTATCCTGCTGTGCCTGTGGGCGTTTATCGGCGTGGAATCCGCAGCGGTCAGCACCGGCATGGTGAAAAACCCGAAACGCACCGTGCCGCTGGCAACCATGCTCGGCACCGGCCTGGCGGGCATTATCTACATCGCCGCCACCCAGGTGATCAGCGGTATGTTCCCGGCGTCTGAAATGGCCGCCAGCGGCGCGCCGTTCGCCATCAGCGCCTCGGCGATTATGGGCAACTGGGCCGCACCGATGGTTTCCGCCTTCACCGCCTTCGCCTGCCTGACGTCACTGGGTTCGTGGATGATGCTGGTTGGCCAGGCCGGGGTCCGTGCCGCCAACGACGGCAACTTCCCGAAAGTGTACGGCGAGCTGGATAAAAACGGCATTCCGAAGAAAGGCCTGCTGCTGGCCGGTTGCAAAATGACCGCGCTGATGGTGCTGATCACCCTGATGAGCTCCGCCGGCGGTAAAGCGTCCGACCTGTTCGGCGAGCTGACCGGCATCGCGGTGCTGCTGACCATGCTGCCTTACTTCTACTCCTGCGTAGACCTGATCCGCTTCGAAGGGGTCAACGTGCGCAACCTGCTGAGCCTGATCGCTTCGGTGTGCGGCTGCGGCTTCTGCTTCATCGCGCTGATGGGCGCCAACTCATTCGAACTGTCCGGCACCTTTATCATCAGCCTGATTATCCTGATGTTCTACGCCCGGAAAATGAATACCCGCCAGGCTGCCAACGCAGCGGCGGTCGATGAAAACACCACGGCCAAAGCGCACTGATTCGCGTCCGCTGACCGACTGAATTTACCCAGCCCCTTTCTTTCCGACCTGTCAGCCGCGACGGGAAGGGGCTTGCTTTGCCAGGAGAAATGCATATGAACGTTATCGCCATCATGAATCACATGGGTGTCTACTTCAAAGAAGAGCCTATCCGTGAACTGCATCAGGCGCTGGAAAGTCTGGATTTCCGCATCGTTTACCCTAACGATCGCGAAGACCTGCTGAAACTGATCGAGAACAACGCCCGTCTGTGCGGGGTGATCTTCGACTGGGACAAATACAACCTGGAGCTGTGCGAAGAGATCAGCCAGCTGAACGAGTACATGCCGCTGTACGCGTTCGCCAACACCTATTCCACGCTCGACGTCAGCCTGAACGATCTGCGTATGCAGGTGCGCTTCTTCGAATATGCGCTCGGCGCGGCAACCGACATCGCCGCCAAGATCAAACAGAATACCGACGAGTATATCGACACCATCCTGCCGCCGTTGACCAAGGCGCTGTTCAAATACGTGCGCGAAGGCAAATACACCTTCTGTACGCCGGGCCACATGGGCGGCACCGCGTTCCAGAAAAGCCCGGTGGGCAGTATCTTCTACGATTTCTTCGGCCCGAACACCATGAAGTCGGATATCTCGATTTCGGTGTCCGAACTGGGATCGTTGCTGGATCACTCCGGCCCGCACAAAGAAGCGGAAGAGTACATCTCCCGCGTATTCAACGCCGAACGCAGCTACATGGTCACCAACGGCACCTCCACCGCCAACAAGATCGTCGGCATGTACTCGGCGCCGGCGGGCAGCACGGTGCTGATTGACCGTAACTGCCACAAGTCGCTGACTCACCTGATGATGATGAGCGACATCACGCCGATCTACTTCCGCCCGACCCGCAACGCCTACGGCATCCTCGGCGGCATTCCGCAGAGCGAGTTCCAGCGCGCCACCATCGCCAAACGCGTGAAGGAGACCCCGAACGCCACCTGGCCGGTGCACGCGGTGATCACCAACTCCACCTATGACGGCTTGCTGTACAACACCGACTTTATCAAGAACACCCTGGACGTGAAGTCTATCCACTTCGATTCCGCCTGGGTGCCTTACACCAACTTCCACCCGATCTATAAAGGCAAGTGCGGCATGAGCGGTGGCCGCGTGGAGGGCAAGGTGATCTATGAAACCCAGTCCACCCACAAACTGCTGGCGGCCTTCTCGCAGGCTTCGATGATTCACGTGAAGGGTGACATCAACGAAGAAACCTTCAACGAAGCCTACATGATGCACACCACCACCTCGCCGCACTACGGCATCGTGGCGTCGACCGAAACCGCCGCGGCGATGATGAAAGGCAACGCCGGCAAGCGCCTGATCAATGGCTCTATCGAGCGCGCGATCAAGTTCCGCAAAGAGATCAAACGCCTGAAAGTCGAATCCGACGGCTGGTTCTTCGACGTCTGGCAGCCGGAGCATATCGATGAGCCGGAATGTTGGCCGCTGCGTTCTGACAGTGCCTGGCACGGCTTCAAGAACATCGATAACGAACACATGTATCTCGACCCGATCAAGGTCACCATTCTGACGCCGGGGATGAGCAAGGAAGGCGAGATGCAGCCGTTCGGTATCCCGGCCAGCATCGTGGCGAAATACCTCGACGAACGCGGCATCATCGTCGAGAAAACCGGGCCGTACAACCTGCTGTTCCTGTTCAGCATCGGCATCGACAAAACCAAGGCGCTCAGCCTGCTGCGCGCGATGACCGACTTCAAACGCTCGTTCGATCTGAACCTGCGGGTGAAAAACATGCTGCCTTCGCTGTATCAGGAAGCGCCTGATTTCTATGAAAACATGCGCATTCAGGATCTGGCGCAGAACATTCACCGCCTGGTGGAGCAACACAACCTGCCGGACCTGATGTATCGCGCGTTCGAAGTGCTGCCAACCATGGTGATGAACCCGTACCAGGCGTTCCAGAAAGAGCTGCACGGCGAAGTGGAAGAAGTCTATCTGGAAGAGATGGTCGGCAAGGTCAATGCCAATATGATCCTCCCATACCCACCGGGCGTGCCGCTGGTGATGCCGGGCGAAATGCTGACCGAGGAGAGCCGGCCGGTGCTGGAGTTCCTGCAGATGCTGTGCGAAATCGGCGCGCATTATCCGGGCTTTGAAACCGACATTCACGGCGCCTATCGTCAGGCGGACGGACGTTATCGGGTGAAAGTGCTGAAGGCGAAATAACCGCAGCCAATAACAGGGGAGGCGCTCGCGCTTCCCCTTTGTCGTTCACCGACTGATGGGAGACCTCCATGAAAACACCCTCACAGCCGCGCGCAATCTACTATGTCGTAGCCATACAAATTTGGGAATATTTCAGCTTTTACGGCATGCGTGCGTTACTGATTCTCTATCTGACCCACCAACTCGGCTATACCGACAGCCACGCCATCGATCTCTACAGCGCTTACGCTTCGTTAGTTTACGTCACTCCTATTTTGGGCGGCTGGCTCGCCGACCGCCTGTTGGGCAATCGCGTCGCGGTGATTGCCGGCGCGGCGCTGATGACGCTGGGGCATATCGTGCTCGGCCTGAGTGCGGTTTCCGCCCAGTCGCTCTATCTGGCGCTGGCCATCATCATCTGCGGCTACGGCCTGTTCAAATCCAATATCAGCTGCCTGCTGGGCGAGCTGTATCCGGCGCAGGACTCGCGCCGCGAAGGGGGCTTCTCGCTGCTGTACGCCGCCGGCAACGTCGGTTCCATTTTGGCGCCGATCGCCTGCGGGTTGGCGGCCGAGCGCTATGGCTGGCACGTCGGCTTTGCGTTGGCCGGGATCGGCATGTTCGCCGGCCTGGCGATCTTCCTGCTCGGCGGGCGCCACTTCCGCCATACCCGCGGCGTGAATGCACCGCTGATGCGCGCCAAAAGCCTGGGTTTGCCGCACTGGGGTTGGCTGTTGGCGGCGCTGCTGGCATCGCCGCTGTTCTTCACGCTGCTGTTTGTGCACGACTGGGCCGGCTATTTGCTCGGGCTGGTATGCGTGGCGGCGGTGGTGCTGGTGGCGCGCATTATGCTGCGTGCGGACGCCGGCCAGCGCCGGGGGCTGTGGCAGATCGTTGTGCTGATGCTGCTGGGCACGCTGTTCTGGGCTTTCGCCCAGCAGGGCGGCAGCTCCATCAGCCTGTTTATCGATCACTTCGTCGATCGGCGCTGGTTCGGCTGGACGGTGCCGACCGCGCTGTTCCAGTCGGTTAACGCCTGCGCGGTGATGCTGGGCGGCGTGGCGCTGGCATGGCTGGCGAGCGGCGACGGTACGGGCGATCGCACGCTGCGCATCTGGTGCAAGTTCGCCTTCGGTCTGCTGTTGATCGGCGTCGGCTTTACGCTGATGGCGCTCAATACGCGGCTGCACGGGCCGGGATCGATGGGGCTGATGATCGCCGGCCTGGCGGTGATGGGCTTCGCCGAACTGTTTATCGATCCGGTGGCGATGGCGCAGATCACCCGGCTGAATATCCCCGGCGCCACCGGCGTGCTGACCGGTATCTATATGCTGGCGACCGGCTCGATCGCCAACTACCTGGCGGGCATTATCGCCAATCAGACCGCCGAGGATCACATCGAGGGAGCGGCGATGCAGGCGTATGGCCGCATTTTCGCTCAGATCGGCTGGGGAGCGGCCGGATGCGCGCTGGCGGTGATCGCGGTGCTGGGCGGCTGGTGGTTGCTGACGCGGCGCCAGGCCCGGACGGTTAATGCTTGATTGATGACGGTAGGCGGGGTTAACGTGCAGCTATGTAGAAGTGACAAAGCCTACCGATGAATACTGATCAATTAACGACGCGGGTGGCAGACCAGTTGGGCGCGCAGCAGCGGCTGCTGGTGGCGTTCAGCGGCGGCCTGGATTCCAGCGTGCTGCTGCATGTGCTGGCGGCGTTGCGCCGCCAGCGTCCGGTGCTGCAGCTGCGTGCGCTGCACGTGCATCACGGCCTGAGCGCCTTTGCCGACCGCTGGGTTGAGCATTGCCGCAGCCGCTGTGCCGACTGGCAGATCCCGCTGACGGTGACGCACGTGCAGGTGGACGCCCGCCAGGGCGGTATCGAAGCGGCGGCGCGTGCAGCGCGCTATGCCGCCTTCAGCGCCGCGCTGACGGAGGGCGAAGCGCTGCTCACCGCTCAACACCTCGACGATCAAAGCGAAACCTTCCTGTTGGCGCTCAAGCGCGGCAGCGGGCCGGCGGGGCTGTCGGCGATGGCGGCACGCGCGGCGTTGGGCGAGCACCTGCTGTTGCGGCCGCTGTTGGGCTGTTCGCGTCAGACGCTGGAAAGCTACGCGCAACGCCACGCCTTAACCTGGATCGATGACGACAGCAATCAGGACACGCGCTTCGATCGCAATTTCCTGCGCTTGCAGGTGCTGCCGCAGCTTAACCAGCGCTGGCCGCACTTCGCCTCGGCGGTGGCGCGCAGCGCCGGCCTGTGCGCCGAGCAGGAGCAACTGCTGGACGAACTGCTGGCGGAACCGCTGCAAAACCTGTTGGCGGCGGATCGCTCATTGGCGATTGACGGCCTGACGGACTGTTCGCCGGTGCGGCGCTTCGCCTTGCTGCGGCGCTGGATCGCATTGTTTAACGTCACCATGCCGGCGCGTGAGCAGCTGCAACGCCTGTGGGAAGAGGTGGCGCTCAGCCGGGAGGATGCCGAACCGCAGCTGCAGCTCGGCGCCTATCAGATTCGCCGTTTCCGCGGCCGGTTGCACCTGTTGCCGCCGCTGGCGGCGCTGCGCGATGTGCATCTGCCCTGGCAGCCTGACCAGCCGCTGACGTTGCCGGACGGGCTGGGGCAGTTGATTCCCGGTGAGGGCGAGCTGGTGCTGCGCGCACCGCAGCCATCGCAACAGGTCAGCGTTCGGTTCGGCGGCGTGCAGGGTGCGGTGCGCATCGTGGGGCGCGCCCATTCGCGGCCGATAAAAAAACTGTGGCAGGAGCTGGGTATTCCGCCCTGGCAGCGTGAACGCATCCCGTTGATTTATTATGATGAGCAGCTGATCGCCGCGCTGGGCGTATTCGTCTGTGAAGCGGGGCAGGTGCCGGAAGGCGAACGCCCGTGGCGGCTGCGCTGGGAAAAAAATCATAATAGCGAGGAGCAATGATGAAGTTTGTGGGGATCATGCTGTTGGCCACCGGCCTGTTCAGCCTGCCGGCGTTGGCGGCGGGGGATGCGGCCGCCGGCCAGGCGAAAGCCGCCGCCTGCGCGGCGTGCCACGGCGCGCAGGGCAAGGTGACGGTGCCGATGTACCCGAATCTGGCCGGGCAGAACGCCATGTACCTGCAGCACGCGCTGCAGGCGTATAAGAAAGGGGAGCGCAACGGCGGCCAGGCCGAGGTGATGAAGGCCTATGTGTCGGGGCTGTCGGATGACGATATCGCCGATCTGGCGGCCTTTTACGCCAGCCTGAAGCCTTAAATGACGAGGGCAGCCGTTGGGCTGCCCTGTTGGGATGGGGTTACCGCTGCTCAGTCCGACAGACTGACGACCACGGTACCGATTTCCGGATGACTGAAACTGCTGATATGGTCCAGGCGCAGGTCGCGCTGTTGGCCGTTCTGTTCGATGGTCAGATACTCAACGCGTTTCTTTTGCAGCAGGTCGATCGCCTTGGCCTCGATCACTTCTCCGTCGCGTAACTCCAGCTTCAGAATAAGTTTATGCTGACAGGCGAGTTCCAGGTTGTCGTAGTCATCGCAATTGATGGGTTGGTACTCATCATTCATCAACATAGTCGCTCACCAATAAGTTAGCGGCGGCAAAGGCCGCCTGTTCCCTAACGGAGGACGGTAGCGCGTCGTTCGCTGCGACATCGTCCAATGCCTTTAACGCACAAGCCAGCGCATCAGGCACGTAGCCAAGATCTCCACTGCCAATCTCGGCGTAAGTACGGCGTACTAACTCACAGTATTGTTGCACAGTTTCCTCCCTTAAGAACCTCTGCATCATCAAGACCGCTCTCGCGATGAGGCGCAGGCTCTCGGAGTTTTATCCTATCCTAGACGACTATAGCACAGCTGTTATGGAGTTATCAGCACCCTGGCACGCCTTTCGTTCTGCGCCGGGCCGGGCTGCGCTGGCGGGGTTTGGCCCTGATCAAGTACACTGTCGCCGGATAATAACGAGGTCACCCATGGCGCTGAAAGCAACCATTTATAAAGCCGCGGTCAATATTGCTGATATGGATCGTCACTTCTACCACGACGCCACGCTGACGCTGGCGCAACACCCGTCCGAAAACGAGCAGCGCATGATGCTGCGCTTGCTGGCCTGGATCTGCCATGCGGACGAACGGCTGGTGTTCACCAAAGGGCTGAGCGCCGACGACGAGCCGGAGATCTGGCAGCGCAACGACCACAATGGGCTGGAAATGTGGATCGAGATGGGATTGCCCGACGAGAAGCGCATTCGCAAGGCCTGCAACCAGTCGCCGCGCGTGGTGCTGTACGCTTACGGCGAGCGCGCCGCGCACGTATGGTGGCAGGGAATGCAGGGCAAGGTGGCCGGCCACAAGAACCTGAGCGTGCGTTTTCTCGACGACGAACAGCTGGCGCGCCTGACGGCATTGGCCAGCCGCACCATGACGCTGCAGGCGACGTTGCAAGAGGGAACTATTTGGCTGTCCGATGCTCAGAATAGTCTGGAAATCCAGTTTGCCGAGTGGCAGCAGGCACAGGTGTGACCGGTGCTGGAACTGTCAAGAAACGTAGCCATACCGGATAATGAGCTGGAATTGACGGCGATCCGCGCGCAGGGCGCGGGCGGCCAGCACGTGAACAAAACCTCAACGGCGATCCATTTGCGCTTTGACATCCGGGCATCCAGCCTGCCAGAGTATTATAAGGAACGGCTGCTGGCGCTGAATCATCATCTTATTACCGCTGATGGCGTGGTGATTATCAAGGCGCAAGAGTATCGCAGCCAGGAATTGAATCGCGAAGCGGCGTTGGCCAGGCTGGCCGCGCTGATTCGGCAGGCGATGGTGGTGGAAAAAACGCGCAAGGCGACCAAGCCCACGAAAGGGGCCAAACTGCGTCGCCTGGAAGGCAAGGCGCGTAAAGGCGCCACCAAGGCGCTGCGTGGCAAGGTTCGCACTTAGGAATACATGAACACAGTAGGAGAATAACTGTGAAAAAAATTACGGTAGCCCTGTTCCTCGCGGCAGGCGCACTCTCGTTGTTGGGATGCAACAATCATTATCAACCGAAGGAACAACCGCTGCAGCCGATGCCGCAGAGCTATCAAGGGGTGTTGCCTTGCGCCGATTGCGGCGGTCTGGATACGGCGCTGTTCCTGGATGAGGACGGCACCTTCGTGCTGCAGGAAACCTATCGCGGCACCAAAGACGGCGATCAGACCTTTGCCGATTACGGTAAATGGGCGCGCACGGCGGATAAGCTGGTGCTGACCGACAGCAACGGCGAAAAACGCTACTTCCGCCCGGTGGGCAAGAGCCTGGAAATGCTGGATCGCAGCGGCGTGCCGATCGAGTCCAAGCTGAATTACCGCCTGGATCCGGTTGAGAAACCGTTGCCTAAAACGCCGATGACGTTGAAAGGCAGCTACACCTATATGGCGGACGCGGCCGTCTTCAAGGACTGCGCTACCGGCAAAACCTTCCCGGTGGACAACAACATCGCGCTGGAGCAAGGTTACGCCAAAGCATACAAGACCGCCGGTGAGCCGGTATTCCTGACGTTCAGCGCGCACTTCAGCGTGCAGCCGTCGATGGAGGAAGGTCTGACCGAAAAAGCGCTGGTGCCGGACGGTAAAATCGCGTTCGACCGCAGCAAGAACTGCAGCAGCAAATAAGCGATTTCGGATATAAAAAAACCCGCCTGAGCGGGTTTTTTATTTTCTGACGTTCGTCGCTTAGCGTTTGATCTGGCCCAGCAGGAAATCAACGATTTCGCCGGTTTTGATCATTTGCTTCTCGCCGACGCGGCGGTTCTTGTACTCGATCTCTTCGTTGTCGAGGTTGCGGTCGCCGATAACGATAGAGTGCGGCACGCCGATCAGCTCCATATCCGCGAACATCACGCCCGGGCGCTCTTTGCGGTCATCGAGGATCACGTCGATGCCGTGGGAGCGCAGGGTGTTGTACAGCTCTTCGGCCAGCGCCTGCACGCGGAACGACTTGTGCATATTCATCGGCAGGATCGCTACCTGGAACGGCGCGATGGCGTCCGGCCAGATGATGCCGCGTTCGTCATGGTTCTGCTCGATGGCGGCGGCCACGACGCGCGTGACCCCGATGCCGTAGCAGCCCATGGTCAGCACCTGGTTACGGCCGTCTTCGCCCTGCACGGTCGCTTTCATCGCTTCCGAGTACTTGGTGCCGAGCTGGAAGATATGGCCCACTTCGATGCCGCGTTTGATCAGCAGCGTGCCCTGACCGTCCGGGCTGGCGTCGCCTTCCACCACGTTACGGATATCGGCCACCTGTGGCAGCGGCAAATCGCGCTCCCAGTTGATGCCGAAGTAGTGTTTGCCGTCAACGTTGGCACCGGCGCCAAAGTCGCTCATCGCCGCTACGCTGCGGTCAGCAACCACCGGCATCGGCAGGTTGACCGGGCCGAGTGAACCCGGGCCGGCGCCGACGATGGCGCGAATTTCTTCTTCGGTGGCGAAGGTCAGCGGCGCGGCAACCTGCGCCAGCTTCTCGGCCTTGATTTCGTTCAGCTCGTGATCGCCGCGCACCAGCAGGGCAACCAGCTTGTGGCCGCTCTCTTCGGTGGCGCGCACCATCAGCGTCTTCACGGTTTTTTCCACCGGCAGCTGGAACTGCTCGACCAGCTCAACGATGGTTTTGGCGTTTGGCGTATCCACCAGGCGCAGCGCTTCGCCGGCCGCCGCGCGTGGAGCCGCCGGCGCGACCGCTTCCGCCAGCTCGATGTTGGCGGCGAAGTCGGAACCGGTGGAGAATACGATATCGTCTTCACCGCTGTCTGCCAGCACCTGGAATTCGTGCGAGGCGCTGCCGCCGATCGAGCCGGTATCGGCCTGCACCGGGCGGAAATCCAGGCCCATGCGGCTGAAGATTTTGCTGTACGCTTCGTACATCGCGTCGTAAGTCTCCTGCAGAGACTCCTGTGAGGTATGGAAGGAGTAGGCATCCTTCATCAGGAACTCACGGGAACGCATCACGCCGAAACGCGGGCGCACTTCATCGCGGAACTTGGTCTGGATCTGGAAGAAGTTCAGCGGCAGCTGTTTGTACGAGCTGATCTCGTTGCGGATCAGATCGGTGATCACTTCTTCGTGCGTCGGGCCCAGCACGAACGGACGGTCGCCGCGGTCGACAAAGCGCAGCAGCTCGGGGCCGTATTGCTCCCAACGGCCGCTTTCCTGCCACAGGTCGGCAGGCTGAACCACCGGCATAGACACTTCGATCGCATTAGCATTGTTCATTTCTTCGCGAACGATGTTTTCAACCTTTTTCAGAACGCGCAGGCCGGTCGGCAGCCAGGTGTAAAGACCGGAGGCCAGCTTGCGGATCATCCCGGCGCGCAGCATCAGCTGGTGGCTGATCACTTCGGCGTCGGCAGGTGTCTCCTTCAGAGTGGAGAGCAGATATTGGCTAGTACGCATGGTGTTTTGGTTCCGTTAGAACTGCAAATTGCATCGGGCTGCCAGAGTGGCGGCCAAAAGTGACAAAAGTGGTTTAGTTTACCAGCGCGAGCGGGTCGCCAAAAGAGAGGCGGCGGAATTTTAACGCGGGTCGAGCGCCAACACTTCGGTATGGCCGTCCACGACGCGCCAGCGCACGTTGAAATCCAGCAGCCAGACGGCGTAATCCCGTTCGACGTCCTCTCCTTTACGATAGGCGGGACGGGGGTCTTGTGCCAGCACCTGGCTGATAAAACGCCTTAATTGCGGGTAACGCGCCTGATGTTGCTGCAGCTGCTGCTCGGCCTGCGGCGCGAAGCGCACCGGCATGTCGCCGGCGGGCGCGGCCTGGGCAAAGCCGGCGCGGGCCTGCGGCTGGCTCTCGGCGAACGGCAGATAAGGCTTGATGTCCACCACCGGGGTGCCGTCGACCAGATCGAGGCTGCCCAGCTCCAGCACCACGTCGCCGTTTTTTACCCGCACGCCTTTCAGTTCGATCAGGGACATGCCGAGCGGGTTGGGGCGGAAGGTGGAGCGGGTGGCGAACACGCCCATGCGGGCATTGCCGCCTAAACGCGGCGGGCGCACCGTCGGCCGCCAGCCGCCTTCCAGGGTTTGATGGAAAATGAACATCACCCACAGATGGCTGAAATCGCTGAGGCCGCGTACCGCCTCCGCCTGGTTGTAGGGCGGCAGCAGCAGCAGTTCGCCGCCACCGTCTTCGACCAGCCCCGGCTGGCGGGGAACGGCGAATTTTTCTTTATACGGCGAGCGGATCACGCCGATCTGCTCGAAAACGAATTCGGTCATTTGGACGAGACGTTAAGCGCCGAGCCCTGGCAGACGGCCTGCTGGTAACAACCGGCGACGCCGCTGACAATCTGGCAGTCGTGCAGCAGCACGGCGTTGGCCTTCATGTAAGACGCGCGGATTTGCATGCGTTTGCGGGCGGTGGCCAGATTCGGTGGGGAGTCTTGTACGGTGGTTTGGCACGATTCGCCGGACACTTCACCCAGATCGCGGAACGGTTTACCCACGAGCTCTTCTGCACTTTTGTACAGTTTTACCGGAGCAGGGCGGGCGGCCGGCGTGGTCTTGGCCGGGCTGGTGGTGGTCGGCTTGCTGGTGCTGTTTGTTGAGGACGGCGCGATACGTTGCGATGAACATCCGGCCAGCGCGAGCGCTAACAAACAGAGAGGTAAAACACGCATTGAGATTCCTCTGCCTTAATGAAAGTGGCGCTATTGAAGCAATCTATGGCGGAAATAACAAGACGGGCCTTGGCCCGTCTTGCAATTATAGGAATAAAATTGGCGAATAAGCGCTTACCAGCCTTTCACCGCACCACCGTTGAAGATTTTGTTGGCGGCGGCGTCGACTTCGTCAGACTGATAGGCCTGCACGAATTTCTTCACGTTTTCCGCATCTTTGTTATCTTCGCGCGCAACCAGCAGGTTGACGTAAGGCGAGTCTTTGTCTTCCACGAACAGACCGTCTTTCGCCGGCGTCAGGCCGATCTGGCTGGCGTAAGTGGTGTTGATTACCGCCAGCGCGATCTGCTGATCATCCAGGGAACGTGGCAGCTGAGGCGCTTCCAGCTCAACCAGCTTCAGGTTTTTCGGGTTCTCGGTCACGTCCAGCACGGTCGGCAGCAGGCCAACGCCGTCTTTCAGTTTGATCAGGCCGACTTTCTGCAGCAGCAGCAGCGAACGGCCCAGGTTGGTCGGATCGTTAGGCAGTGCGATCTGAGAGCCGTCTTTCAGCTCGTCCAGCGATTTGATTTTCTTGGAGTAACCGGCAATCGGGTAAACAAAGGTGCTGCCGACCGGCACCAGCTTGTAGCCGCGATCTTTGATTTGCTGATCCAGGTATGGCTTGTGCTGGAAGGCGTTCAGATCGATATCGCCTTTGCTCAGCGCTTCGTTAGGCAACACGTAGTCGTTGAAGGTCACCAGCTCAACGTCCAGACCGTATTTCTCTTTCGCCACTTTCTGAGCGACTTCAGCTACTTGCTGCTCAGCGCCGACGATCACACCGACCTTGATGTGGTTTGGATTTTTTTCATCCTGGCCGCAGCCCGCCAGAGCCAGAGTACCGATCAGTGCGCCAATTGCCGCGATGGATTTAAATTTTAACGACATATCCCTTCCTCATTAGACTCGCATTAACATGCTGTGAAACTATTTATGGGTAACGGCTTTGACGATGCGATCGCCGCAGAACTGGATCAGATAAACCAAAACTACCAGTAATACTAATACGGTATTCATCACCGTGGCGTTATAACCGATATAACCGTATTGGTAACCGATTTGGCCCAGACCACCGGCGCCGACCGCGCCGCCCATGGCAGAGTAGCCCACCAGGGTGATCAGCGTGATGGTTGCGGCGTTGACCAGGCCCGGCAAGGCTTCCGGCAGCAACACTTTCTTGATGATCTGCATCGGCGTGGCGCCCATGGCGCGCGCCGCTTCCACCAGACCGGATGGGATCTCCAGCAGGGCGTTTTCCACCATGCGCGCGATGAACGGTGCGGCGCCCACGGTCAACGGCACGATGGCCGCCTGCAGACCGATAGAGGTGCCGACGATCATGCGGGTAAACGGAATCATCCAAACCAGCAGGATAATGAACGGGATGGAACGGAAGATGTTCACCAGCCCAGACAGGATTTTATACAGCGAGTTGTTGGCGATGATTTGCCCTGGGCGGGTAACATACAGCAGCACGCCGACCGGCAGGCCGAGCACGAAACCGAAGAAGCCGGAGACAAAGGTCATCATGACGGTTTCCCACACGCCACGCGCCATCAACCACATCATTGCCTCAGACATAACCCAGAACCTCTACTTTTACCTGATTTTCTTGCAGGAACTTAATCGTCGCCAGCGCGTCTTCGTCGCTGCCGTGCAGCTCCGCCAGCATCACGCCGAATTTCACGCCGCCGGCATAATCCATCTGGGCGCTGATAATGTTGTTGTTCACGTTGAAGCGGCGAGCGGCTTCAGACAGCAGCGGCGCATCGACCGACTGGCCGGTGAATTCCAGGCGCAGCAGCGGCTGGCGGTCGCCCTGACGTTCCGGCGACAGGCGTGCGGCGTAGTCGTCCGGGATATCCAGATGCAGCGTGGACTGAATGAACTGCTGGGCCAGCGGGGTTTTCGGGTGTGAGAACACTTCGCTGACGCTGTCTTTTTCGATCAGTTGCCCCTGGCTGATGACCGCGACCTGGTCGCAGATGCGTTTCACCACGTCCATTTCGTGGGTGATGAGCAGAATGGTCAGGCCCAGACGGCGGTTGATGTCTTTCAGCAGTTCCAGGATGGAACGGGTGGTGGCCGGATCCAACGCGCTGGTGGCTTCGTCGCACAGCAGCACTTTGGGATTGCTGGCCAGCGCACGGGCGATCGCCACGCGCTGTTTCTGGCCGCCGGACAGGTTGGCCGGGTAGGCGTCGTGCTTGTCCGCCAGGCCGACCAGCTCCAGCAGTTCGGTCACGCGCTTTTTGATCTCGGCGCGCGGCGTATTGTCCAGCTCCAGCGGCAGCGCCACGTTGCCGAACACCGTGCGGGAAGAGAGCAGGTTGAAGTGCTGGAAGATCATGCCGATTTGGCGACGGGCGCGCGTCAGTTCGCTTTCCGACAGCGAGGTCAGATCCTGACCATCGACCAGGACCTGGCCGGACGTTGGGCGCTCCAGCATGTTGGCGCAGCGGATCAGCGTGCTTTTGCCGGCACCGGAAGACCCGATAACGCCATAGATTTGCCCGGCAGGGACGTGAAGGGTCACGTCAGAGAGCGCGGTAATAGTGCGCGAACCCTGCTGGAACACTTTAGTGATGTTAGAAAGTTTAATCATATTCTTCTTATTTTAGCGTGGTTGCCCGTGGCTAGATAAAAGTAAACCTCGGCGTGGAACCAAGGTATGGATCAGATGTTAAGGCGTCTAGACGTCTAAGTCAACGGCCAACGACGTTCTCCGGCGTTCTCAGTGCGGGGTAAAACATGCGATACTGTCAGCGTATACAGGCCCTCAGGAGCAAAGCGGTGACACAAAGCGTTCCAGCAATTTTTCTCGATCGTGACGGTACGATTAACGTTGACCATGGCTATGTCCATGAAATCGACAACTTCCACTTTATTGACGGCGTGATTGACGCCTGTCGCGAACTCAAAAAGATGGGCTTCGCGTTGGTGATGGTGACCAACCAGTCCGGCATTGCGCGCGGCAAGTTCAGCGAAGACCAATTTATGTACCTGACCGAGTGGATGGACTGGTCGCTGGCCGATCGCGACGTCGACTTCGACGGCATCTATTTCTGCCCGCACCATCCGGAGGCAGTAGTAGAAGAGTATCGTCAGGTGTGTGACTGCCGTAAACCGCAGCCGGGCATGCTGCTGCAAGCGCAGCAGGAATTGAACATCGATATGGCCGCTTCTTATATGGTGGGCGATAAACCGGAAGATATGCAGGCGGCGATCGCGGCCGGCGTCGGCACCAAAGTGCTGGTGCGTACCGGTAAGCCGGTGACGGAGCAGGGCGAGCAGCTGGCCGATTGGGTGCTAAATAGCCTGGCGGACCTGCCGGCAGCCATCAAAAAGCGGGTTTAATAGGCGTTACGAATGAATAGTGAGCGGTCAGATAAAAAATGCATATTATCGCTTGTCATTCTGAACCGGCTCCCTATAATGCGCCTCCATCGACACGGAACATGTGAACAACTTCACAGAGTATCCGGGGGTCGCAGAGAAAAAATCCTGAAAATTAGGGTTGACTCTGAAAGAGGAAAGCGTAATATACGCCACCTCGAGTTAGCAAGCGAAAGCGCCTAACTCACTGCTCTTTAACAATTTATCAGACAAT
>NZ_JBZXDO010000012.1:0-142584 GCF_058725505.1 Serratia sp. A07 | reverse complement strand
GTTGTTCCCGGTCAGTGGAGGCGCATTATAGGGAGTTCTCGGCGGGCCGCAACCCCTAATTGCAAAAAACTTTTCAAGCGCGGGTTTTTTCGGCAAAACGCTGGCCAAACCCGCATTTTTGTCACTTTTCGTACTGGATCTGGCTAAATTCCTGGGCGAAACGGTCGACCTGCTGCCAATCGGTGTACTCCACTTCCTTACTGGTATCCGTTTCACCGCCCGTCATACGCATAATAAATTGAATCATGATGCGGTCGAACCAGCGATAGCGCGGATAACGCAATGCGCCGGCAAACACCGCGCACTGTTTTGGCTGCCACGGCGAGGCCAGCAGGAACTTGCGAGTATAAGCGTTGGTTTGCGGCGAGCGCTTTTCCGGTTTACGCGCGGTCAGGTTCACGGCAAAGAACGCGCTCGGCATTCGATTCAGTTGCTCGGCATGACGCTTGACGAATTTATCCAGCGCCGGGTTAAAGTGCCCGTAACGGATAGAAGCGCCGATCATCACCTGCTGATACTGGCTAAGATCGACCTGTTGCGCCTGCAGCAGATCGATCACCTCACAACGCAGCGTGTCCTGCAGCTTGCTTGCTATATAAGAAGCGATAGCGCGTGTTTGCCCGTCACGGCTCGAATAAAGTATCAATGCCTTCATGGCGTACTCCTTATATCAGACTCACTCACGCCAGAAGGTTGGCGTGAACAGCACCAGCAATGTGAACACTTCCAGGCGCCCGAACAGCATCGTCACCACCAGGATCCACTTGGCCGCCGCCGGCATCGTGGTGAAGTTATCCGCCACTACGCCCAGGCCGGGGCCGAGGTTATTGAGCGTTGCCGTCACTGCGGCGAACGCGGAAAAGTCGTCAACACCGGTGGCAATGATCGCCAGCATGCTGACGATAAACACCAGCGCATAGGCAGAGAAGAATCCCCATACCGCCTCCAGGATGCGTTCCGGCAGCGCGCGGTTGCCCAATTTGATGGTATAGACCGCGTTGGGGTGCACCAACCTTTTCAACTCGCGCGATCCCTGCAGGTACAGAAGCAGGATACGGATCACCTTCAGGCCACCGCCGGTCGAGCCGGCGCAACCGCCGATGAACGCCGAGCACAGCAACAACATAGGCAGAAACAGCGGCCACTTGGCGATGCTGTCGGTCGTAAAACCGGCAGTGGTCGCCATCGATACCACCTGGAAGAACGCCTGATTGAGCGTTTCCATACCGCTCTTATAGACGCCATGCCCCCAGAGCACCAACGTGCATACCACCACCAGCGTCAACTGGACGAAGATGAACATGCGGAATTCAGGATCGCGCCCATACACCTTCAGACTGCGACCGCTTAGCAAAGCGAAGTGCAAGCCGTAGTTACAGCCTGAAATCAGCAGGAACACGGCGATGATGGTGTTGATGGTCGGACTGGCGTAATAACCGATACTGGCGTCGTGGGTAGAAAAACCGCCGATGGCAATGGTCGAGAAACTGTGGCCGATGGCGTCGAACACCGACATCCCAGCCCCCCAGAGCGCCAGCGCACAGGCGACGGTCAGCAATACATAGATTAGCCACAGGGTTTTGGCGGTTTCGGCGATGCGTGGACGCATCTTGTTGTCTTTCAGCGGCCCGGGCATTTCCGCCCGATACAGCTGCATGCCGCCGACGCCGAGTATCGGCAGTATCGCCACCGCCAATACGATGATCCCCATGCCGCCCATCCATTGCAGCATCTGGCGATAGAACAGAATGGCCTTCGGCAGCGAGTCCAATCCCACCAGCGTCGTCGCACCGGTGGTCGTCAATCCCGAGAAGGATTCAAAGAAGGCGTCGGTCAGCGACAGGTTGGGCCGTTCCGAAAACAGGAACGGCAATGCCCCCACGCTGCCCAGCACGGTCCAGAACAGCACGACGATCAGAAAGCCTTCTCGGGGCTTCAGCTCGTGTTTCTGTTTGCGGTTCGGCCACCACAGCATCAGACCGATGGTCAGCGCCACGAAGAAGGTTTGGCTGAACGCACGCCCCGCCCCATCGCGGTAAATCAATGCCACCAGGCCGGGAATAAACATCGTCCCGGAGAACAGGATGACCAGCAGACCAACGATACGGGTTATGGCGCGAAAATGCATTTCAGCACGATCCTTAGCAATTCAATTGGGAGGAATTATTGCGAAATGGGGGTTAATTGCAAATTACCGCGACTGAGATCACGCAATTTATTTCCAAACAGCTCGACCTCGATGGCCGGCAAGGCCAGATGCAGCACGACGGCGGCGCCGTATTCGCCCTGCAGGATCCGGCCTACGGTTTGCTGCAGCAAGTTCTCCACCAGCGCCAACTGCGCATAGTCGCACTGCAAGATATATTCTGCTTCCGGCACCTTTTGTACCAACGCCAACTGCTTCAACGCCTGTTGAACACCGTTGCCATAGGCTTTCACCAGCCCGCCGGTGCCCAGCTTGACGCCGCCATAGTAACGAACGACCACGGCGGTCACTTCGCCGATACCGCTGCCCATCAGCTGCGCGAGGATCGGTTTGCCGGCGGTGCCCGACGGTTCTCCGTCGTCGGAGAATCCCAGCTGCTGCGAGTCATCGGGGCTGCCGGCGACGAATGCCCATCAATGGTGCCGCGCCGTTGGGTGCTCATCCCGCACCTGCTGAATAAACGCCTTTGCCGCCTCTACCCCGCTGGTCGGCGCCAGCAGGGTGATAAAACGGCTCTTCTTTATTTCTTCGGTAAAGCAGGTCGCTTCCGCCGGTATCGGGTACGGCCGCATCAGGCCAGGTTCAGATCGCGCGTCATGTTCTCGATGCGCTTTTCGTGGATCACGATGTTGTCTTCGATGCGGATGCCGCCGTATGGCTTCAGCGCATCGATGCGATCCCAGGCGAAGTGCTGCTTGAACTCACCGCTGCGCCACGGCGCCAACAGAGAGTCGATGAAGTACAGACCCGGCTCGATGGTCAACACCATGCCCGGCTGCAACACGCGGGTGCAGCGCAGGAACGGATACTTGGACGGCGCCGCCAGATGGGTGCCTTGCTCGTCCTGCATAAAGCCGGCGGCGTCGTGCACCTGCAGGCCCAGAGGGTGGCCCAGCCCGTGCGGCAGGAACGGCGTAGTGATACCCGTTTCAACCATCGCCTCTTCGCTGAGGCCGTTCACCAACTTGTGATTCTTGAGCAGCTTGGCGATGCGCTGGTGCATCTGCACATGGTAGTCGGTATAACGCACGCCGGTTTTGATGGTGTCGATCAACGCCAGCTGCTCACCGTTGAGATCTTTCACCAGGTGGGCGAACTCGCTGCCGCTTTGCGCCGCGTAGGTGCGGGTCAGATCGGCGGCGTAGCCGTTATATTCCGCGCCGGCGTCGATCAGGAAACTCAGGGATTCGGCCGGCGGCTGATGATCCAGCTTGGTGTAGTGCAGCACCGAAGCGTGTTCGTTCAGCGCCACGATGTTGTCGTAAGGCACGTCGGTATCGCGGTGGCCGGTCGCCGTCAGGTAGGCCAGGTTGATGTCGAACTCGCTCATGCCGGAGAGGAAGGCCTCATGCGCCGCACGATGGCCGGTTACCGCCGTCTTCTGCGCTTCGCGCATGCAGGCCAGCTCATAGCCGGTTTTGATCGAACGGTGGAAATCCAGGTAATTCAACACCGCTTTCGGGTTGATGTTCTCAGAAGGGATGCCGAGATCGCGGGCGCGCTGTTGCGCATAACCGATATAGCCCACGCGCTCGCGCTGCGGCGGAAGCTGCTGGGCGATGGCGTCGGCGTTGGCCAGCGGCATCAATTCAAGGGATTTGGTCCAGAAACTCTCCGGCAGCGGCTCTACGCTGTGCCAGTAGTCGACCGGGGAGTAGAACCACAGCTTCGGCTTGTTGACACCGTCGATCCACAACCAGCAGTTCGGCACCGACGTCACCGGCACCCAGGCTTTGAAATGCGCGTTCACTTTGAACGGATAGCTATGGTCGTCCAAAAATACCTTTTGCAGTTCTCCGGAGTGAATCAGCAGCGCATCCAACTTGTTGCGCTCCAGCACTTCGCGCGCGCGTTTTTGCAGCTCTGCCAGGTGGTCGTTATACAAAGAAGCCAGCGTTTCCATCACAGTACCCTTATGCCTTAGCACGAAAGAAGCCATCTTAACACAGCGCTCCGACGCACCAACCTCATCGCGTTGGGCATGCGGAGCAGCTCGCAATTCCCTGCAAATGCCGTTACATCCGCAGTTTAACCATTAGCCAACCGGCCAGGCCGAGCACCGCTATCGCCAGCGCCCACAGGCCATGGTGCTCCAACAACACCGCGCCGGCCGCGGCGACGCCCGCCAGACACTGCTGCAGAAAGCCACACAGTGCCATCGCATAGGCACCGTACTCTTTGGCGTCGCTGACCGCCATCGCCATGCTGTTGGGAAACAACACCGCCTGGCCAAAAATAGTCAGGCAATACAGCGCGATGAACAGCGCCATACCGGAAAGGCCGGCCAGAATGCCGCTCCACCACAATATCAGGATCGTCACCGTCGCCAGGGCCACGATGCCGCTGCCGGTTTGCATCAGTTTTTTCCCGCCGACGCGCGCCACCGTACGGTTCACCGTCAACGCGCCGCTAAAGTAGGCGATGCCGATCACCAAGCCCAGCGCGCCGAACGCCGTGACGTTGAGACCAAAACCCTGTTGCATGACGAACGGGCTCACCTCCTGCAGCGTCACCGTGGTGGCGAAACCCAGCCCGCCGACGCAGGCCGGCCAAAAAAATCCCGGCCGCTGCAGGATGGCGAAGTAGGTAGCCGTCATCGCCGGGCGAGGCCCGCGATCGCGGCCCGCCTCCAGCGGCAGCGTCGCCATCAGCGCCAGAATGGCCAAACCGGTGGCACCCATCAAGACGAAGCCCATCTGCCAGTGCGAATATTGGCTGAGCAGGCCGCCGACGAACTGACCGCCGCCCAGCGCGGTGATAAAAGCGATAGAGAGCACCGACAGCCGCCGCGCCAGCTCGTCACCGCTCCAGTTATCCCGCACGATGATGCGTGCAATGATCGCCGCGCCACCGGCACCCACACCCTGCAGCGCGCGCAGCGCCAGCAGCTGGGCGCCGTTGCTGCACAGCGCCAACAGCCCGCTGCAGCCAATGAAAAGCAGCAGGGAAAGCGTCAGCGGCGCTCGGCGGCCAAAGCGATCGGCAGCCGCGCCCCAGAACAGCACCGGCAAGGCAGCGCCGATGACGAAGATCGAAATGGACAGCTCGGTGGCGCGCCGGCTCATTGCCAACTCGCGCATCACCGTCGGCAGCGAAGGCAGGTACACGGTCGTCGCCATCTGCGCCATAAATACCAACAGACACGCCAGCGTCATGGTTCTGGCGGGAATACTCCATAAGCCGCTGCGTTTGACACAAGCCGCCTTAGTCATGCCTTACCTCGTCTGAATGCTAAATCGCTGCAGGCAAGTGTATGAGGGCCGACAGACTCCAGCAAATGCCGATAGCACATAAAATATCTTCGTTTTAAATCAAAAAACTAACTTGGCGAGATGTGATCCGACCAGCAAATATGCAATCTCTCATTTGCATATTTTTAACATAAAAACCACACTCCTCATCATCTGGTCATACCAGATCATACGCTGATTCAGGAGATAGACATGCTCTACCAAGGCGAAACATTACAACTGCACTGGCTCGATAACGGCATCGCCGAGCTGGTGTTCAACGCACCGGGCTCGGTCAACAAGCTGGACACCCGCACCGTCGCCAGCCTGGGCGAAGCGCTCACCGTGCTGGAAAACCAGCCTGAGCTGAAGGGGCTGCTGCTGCGCTCCTCCAAAGCCGCGTTTATCGTCGGCGCCGATATCACCGAATTCCTTTCTCTGTTCGCCGCACCGGCTGAAAAGCTGCAAGAGTGGCTGGTGTTCGCCAACAACGTCTTTAACCGGCTGGAAGATTTGCCGGTACCGACCATTTCGGCCATTAACGGCTATGCGCTCGGCGGCGGTTGCGAATGCATTCTGGCGACCGATTTCCGCGTCGCCTCACCGGACGCGCGCATCGGCCTGCCGGAAACCAAATTGGGCATCATGCCGGGCTTCGGCGGTTCCGTCCGCCTGCCGCGCCTGCTGGGTAACGACAGCGCGCTGGAAATCATCGCCGCCGGCAAAGACGTCAGCGCCAAAGACGCGTTGAAAGTCGGCCTGGTGGATGCGGTGGTGGCACCGGAAAAACTGGCCGAAGCGGCGCTGAAAATGCTGCAACAGGCGATCGACGGCAAGCTGGACTGGCGCGCCGCGCGTCAACCTAAGCTGGAGCCGCTGAAGCTCAGCCCGATTGAAGCCGCGATGAGCTTCACCACCGCCAAAGGCATGGTGCTGCAGACCGCAGGGAAACATTACCCGGCGCCGATGACCGCGGTGAAAACCATTGAAGCCGCCGCCAAGCTGGGCCGCGATGAAGCGCTGAAACTGGAAACCGCCAGCTTCGTGCCGTTGGCGCGTTCCAACGAAGCGCGCGCGCTGGTCGGCATCTTCCTTAACGACCAGTTCGTGAAGGGCCAGGCGAAAAAGCTGGCCAAGAATGTAGATGCGCCGAAACAGGCGGCGGTGCTGGGTGCCGGCATCATGGGCGGCGGCATCGCCTACCAATCGGCGCTGAAAGGCGTGCCGGTGATCATGAAAGACATCAGCGACAAGTCGCTGACGCTGGGCATGAGCGAAGCGGCCAAGCTGCTCAATAAGCAACTGGAGCGCGGCAAGCTGGATGGCCTGAAAATGGCGCAGGTGCTGTCGACCATTCAGCCGACGCTGGACTACGCCGGCATCGAGCGCGCGCAGGTGATCGTTGAAGCGGTCGTCGAGAATCCGAAGGTCAAAGCCGCCGTGCTATCGGAAGTGGAAAACCTGATCGATGAGGACACCGTTCTGGCGTCGAACACCTCGACCATTCCGATTAATCACCTGGCAAAATCGCTGAAGCGCCCGCAAAACTTCTGCGGCATGCACTTCTTTAACCCGGTACACCGCATGCCGCTGGTTGAAATCATCCGCGGCGAACAGACCAGCGATGACACCATCGCCAAAGTGGTGGCCTACGCCAGCCGCATGGGCAAAACGCCAATCGTGGTGAACGACTGCCCGGGCTTCTTCGTCAACCGCGTGCTGTTCCCGTATTTCGCCGGCTTCAGCCTGCTGCTGCGCGACGGCGCCGACTTCCGTCAGATTGATAAAGTGATGGAAAAACAGTTCGGCTGGCCGATGGGCCCGGCCTACCTGCTCGACGTCGTGGGCATCGACACCGCGCACCACGCGCAGGCGGTAATGGCCGCCGGCTTCCCGGATCGCATGAGCAAAGACTATCGCGACGCCATTGACGTGATGTTCGACAACCAGCGCTTCGGTCAGAAAAATCAATTGGGCTTCTACCGCTACAGCCAGGACAGCAAAGGCAAACCGCGCAAGGACAACGACGAGCAGACCGATGCGCTGCTGGCCGAAGTGAGCCAACCGCGCCAGACCATCAGCGACGAAGAAATCATCGCGCGCATGATGATCCCGATGATCAACGAAGTGGTTCGCTGCCTGGAAGAGAAGATCGTCGCCAGCCCGGCGGAAGCCGATATGGCGCTGGTCTACGGCATTGGCTTCCCTCCGTTCCACGGCGGCGCGTTCCGCTACCTGGATACGCTCGGCACCGCCAACTACGTTGAGCTGGCCCAGCGCTACGCACACCTCGGCGCCCTGTATCAGGTGCCGGCCGGTCTGCGCGCCAAAGCCGAACGCAATGAAAGCTACTACCCGGTGGCGACACCGCTGTCCGACGTCGCTACCCGCCAACCGGCATGAGGTCATAAAGATGGAAAACGTAGTTATTGTTGATGCCGTACGCACACCGATGGGCCGCTCCAAGGGCGGCGCCTTCCGCCAGGTGCGCGCCGAAGATCTCTCCGCTCACCTGATGCGTGAAGTGCTGAGCCGCAACCCGGCGCTGGACGCCGCCGAGATCGATGACATTTACTGGGGCTGCGTGCAGCAGACGCTGGAACAAGGCTTCAACATCGCCCGCAACGCCGCGCTGCTGGCCGAGATCCCGCACCGCGTGCCGGCGGTGACCGTCAACCGCCTGTGCGGCTCTTCGATGCAGGCGCTGCACGACGCGGCGCGCGCCATCATGGTCGGCGACGCGCACGTCAGCCTGATCGGCGGCGTGGAACACATGGGTCATGTGCCGATGAACCACGGCGTGGATTTCCATCCGGGGCTGAGCCGCAGCGTGGCCAAAGCCGCCGGGATGATGGGGCTGACCGCCGAAATGCTGGCCAAGATGCACAACATCAGCCGCCAGATGCAGGATGAGTTCGCCGCCCGCTCCCACCAGCGCGCGCATGCGGCGACGCTGGCCGGCTACTTTAAAAACGAGATCATACCGACCAACGGCCACGACGCCGATGGCGTACTGACCCGTTACGATTTCGATGAGGTCATTCGCCCGGAAACCACCGTCGAAAGCCTGTCGGCCCTGCGTCCGGCGTTCGATCCGGTCAACGGCACCGTCACCGCCGGCAGTTCTTCCGCCCTGTCGGACGGCGCTTCCGCCATGCTGCTGATGAGCGAATCACGCGCCAAAGCGCTCGGTTTGAAGGCCCGCGCCCGCATCCGCTCGATGGCGGTCGTCGGCTGCGATCCTTCCATCATGGGTTACGGCCCGGTGCCGGCCAGCAAGCTGGCGCTGAAACGCGCCGGTCTGAGCGTGCAGGACATCGATCTGTTCGAGCTGAACGAGGCGTTCGCCGCCCAGTCGCTGCCGTGCATCAAGGATCTGGGGCTGATGGACAGCATCGACGACAAGATCAACCTGAACGGCGGCGCCATCGCGCTCGGCCACCCGCTGGGGTGTTCAGGCTCCCGCATCTCGACCACCCTGTTGAACAACATGGAACGTCGCGACGCGCAGTTCGGCCTGGCGACCATGTGCATCGGCCTGGGCCAGGGCATCGCCACCGTCTTTGAACGCGTTTAGCTGTGTCTATCTTGGGATGACCGCGTCACCACTTCAAATCGCGGCATCCCGCCAAGTTTAGTTGCCGTTCTTCCCGCCTGTCAGGGGCGGGTTTTTTTATGTCTGAAGTTTGCCGGCGCCCAAATAAAAACGGGGCGACCCTCGGCCACCCCGTTCACTGCGCATCGCCTCTGTCAGATAAACGAAAACGCGTCGCCGAACATATGCGCTTCCAGCGCGCCGCGCTCGGCGCAGAAACGCTCACGGGCGATTTTCGCCATCTCGAAACGCCCGGCGATATAGATATCATGCTCCGCCAGCGTGCCGAAATCCTGCAGCACCGCGCTGAGCACGGTGCCGCTGCGGCCGCGCCATTCGGCTTCCGGCTGCTCGACCACCGGGATCACCTTCAGATTAGGATGCTGCAACGACAGCGCTTCCAGCTCGCTCAAATCGTACAGGTGCTTCAGCTCACGCCCGCCCCAGTAGATCGAAATGTCGCGATCGGGCTGCTGCTCCAACGCGGTCAACAAGATTGAACGCGCGTAAGAGAAGCCGGTGCCGCCGGCGATCAGCACCAGCGGACGGCTGCCCTCTTCCCGCAGCCAGGCGTCGCCGTGCGGCACGTCGACGGTGATCGCCTGCTCTTTCAAGATGCGATCCATCACCGCCATGGCGTACAGATTCAGCTCCGAAGCGCCGATGTGCAGTTCGATATAATCTTGCTGCGTCGGGGTAGATGCCAGCGAGAACGGACGCTTGTCGCGCTCGTCCATCACCACCATCAGATATTGCCCTGCCTTGAAAGAAAACGGCTGCTCGGGCACCAGACGTACCCGATAAACCGTATCGGTAATGGCCTCTACCGAGGTCACTTTACAGCTCAATATTGTCATGCGTTCCCTCTGTCGGGTCATCAATGCAAAGCTGAGAACAGAGCCTGACGCTACAGCGTCGGTTCCCTGTCACTGAAGATTGCGAGCTCATCCCAGATTTCGTCGACGCGCGCACGTACCTTTTCATCCATCTGAATCGGACGGCCCCATTCGCGATCGGTTTCACCCGGCCATTTATTGGTGGCGTCCAGCCCCATCTTCGAACCCAGGCCGGAAACCGGCGAGGCGAAGTCCAGATAGTCGATCGGCGTATTCTCCACCAGAACGGTATCCCTTGCCGGATCCATTCGTGTGGTGATCGCCCAAATCACGTCGTTCCAGTCGCGCGCATTGACGTCGTCATCGCAGACGATAACAAATTTGGTGTACATAAACTGCCGCAGGAACGACCAGACGCCCATCATCACGCGTTTAGCGTGGCCGGCGTACTGTTTTTTCATGGTCACTACCGCCAGGCGGTACGAGCACCCTTCCGGCGGCAGATAGAAATCGACGATTTCCGGGAACTGTTTTTGCAGGATCGGCACGAACACTTCGTTCAGCGCCACGCCCAGGATCGCCGGCTCATCCGGCGGGCGGCCGGTATAGGTCGAGTGGTAGATCGCGTTGCGGCGCTGGGTGATGTGGGTGACAGTGAACACCGGGAACTGGTCGATTTCATTGTAGTAACCGGTGTGGTCGCCGTAAGGGCCTTCCGGCGCCATTTCACCCGGCTCGATATAGCCTTCCAGCACGATTTCGGCGCTGGCGGGCACTTCCAGATCGTTGGAAAGGCACTTGACCACTTCGGTTTTATTGCCGCGCAGCAGCCCGGCAAAAGCGTATTCAGACAAGGTATCCGGCACCGGCGTGACCGCACCGAGGATGGTGGCGGGATCGGCGCCCAGCGCTACCGCGACCGGGAAACGCTCGCCGGGGTGCGCCTGGCACCACTCCTGATAATCCAGCGCGCCGCCGCGATGCGACAGCCAGCGCATGATCACTTTGTTCTTGCCCAGCACCTGCTGGCGATAGATGCCGAGATTTTGCCGTTCTTTATGCGGGCCGCGGGTCACCGTCAGCCCCCAGGTAATCAGCGGCGCGGCGTCTTCCGGCCAGCAGTGCATCACCGGAATACGGCCCAGATCGACATCCTCACCCTGCCATACCTGCTCCTGACAAGGCGCGGATCCCAGCACCTTGGTCGGCATGTTCAGCACTTGCTTGAACTTCGGCATTTTGTCGAACAGATCGCGGAAGCCTTTCGGCGGCTCAGGCTCTTTGAGGAACGCCAGCAGTTTGCCGACTTCGCGCAGCGCGCTGATGTCTTCCTGCCCCATGCCCATCGCCACGCGATTGGCGGTGCCGAACAGGTTGCACAGCACCGGCATGTCGTAGCCTTTCGGGTTTTCAAACAGCAATGCCGGGCCGCCCGCCCGCAGGGTGCGATCGGCAATCTCCGTCATTTCCAGGTAAGGATCGATCGGCTGGCTGATGCGTTTTAGTTCCCCTCTCTTCTCCAGCAACGAGAGGAAATCGCGTAAGTCACGGTATTTCATGCTGATCATTATAACGGCCAGTGGGGAGGGCATTATAAGCCCTCTTCACGGTTGTTGCTGCAATTTTGTTAACGCCGCCCGCTGCGGGGTGGCCCTCAGCCGCAGTTGAACGGCACCAGCGTGGCCAGCGCACGCGTATCCTGATATTCGCGCGTCTCCTCGCCGTGGCGGAACACCTTGAAGCCCTGCCCGTTAGCGCTGAAGTAACGCAGCGCATTGCCTTCAACGTGCAGCAGGCTGCCTTCACGCAGCGCCACCACCGATTCACTCGGGTTGACCGCGCAGAACTCCTCCAGGCGCTCGTCACGGGTTTCGCCCATGTGGCCGCTGATATGCGCGTCGATGTAATGCGGGTTGATCTGCACCGGGAACAGCCCCAGCGCCGGCAGCACCACGCTGCAGCGCACCGGCATATCATTGGTGGTACGAATGCTCGGCGTAGCCACGTTGCAACCGGCGCTCCAGCCGACGTAAGGCACCTCACGCTCGCGCACCGCGCGCTGGATAGGCACGATCAGGCCTTGTTCGTGCAGCATTTGGTTCAGCAACCAGGTATTGCCGCCGCTGACCAAAATACACTCCGCCTGCGCGATCGCCGCCGCCGGCGAAGCGGCGTGGTGGATACTGGTGACTTCGATGCCCAGCGTTTGCGCCAGCTCCTGCGCACGCTGGTCGTAGTCATAACGGATCAGGGCGTAAGGGATAAAGACGGCGGATTTGATGCCGCGACGCGCAATCATCGCCAGCAGTTGGCTTTTGGCGTACCCCAGCAGCTCGGCTTCGCCAGACAGCTTGCCGTTGCTCAACAGAAACAGCTCCATTTCTTTCCCCCTCGGTCAAAAACGATGAATAGCGTCACAGCCGGTAGCGCAACGCCTTGCCATACTGTGACGGTAACAAATTTTCAGCCCTCTGTTATACCAGCGCCGTATCGATAAGTGTGTGACCCCTCGCTAATAGCCGCATATTCATAGAGATAGGTGATGTTACACGCTGAAACTTGCATCACTATGTATCCGGAATAGCTTTTGATATGCTTACCGGCTGGCAGAAAGGCATGTGAAATTATGGAATCCTGGTATCTACTTTATTGCAAACGCGGTCAGCTGTTGCGAGCGCAGGAACATCTGGAACGGCAGCAGGTAAACTGCCTCAGCCCGATCATCACGCTGGAAAAGATCGTGCGCGGCAAGCGCATCGCGGTCAGCGAACCCCTGTTTCCCAACTATCTGTTTGTGGAGTTCGACCCGGAGCGCATTCACACCACCACCATCAGCGCCACCCGCGGCGTCAGCCACTTCGTGCGTTTCGGCGCGTTGCCGAGCGTGATCCCGAGCAAGGTGATCGATGAGCTGCGCACGCACGCCAGCGAAACCTATGTCGATCCGGAAACCCCGCAGCCGGGGGATACCGTTCTGATCGTCGACGGCGTATTCGAAGGGCTGCAGGCGATCTACACCGAGCCGGACGGCGAGGCGCGTTCCATGTTGTTGCTGAACCTGATCAACAAACAGGTCAGTCAAAGCATCGACAACCGACAGTTCCAGAAGATGTAATGCAAAAGGCGCCCTCAGGCGCCTTTTTGTTGGCTCAGTTGGCGCTTAACGACGCATCGCGTCGTCGTGCAGCCACTGGGCGACACGCTTGGCGAAGTAGGTCAACACACCGTCGGCGCCGGCGCGTTTGAAGCACATCAACGATTCCATCACCGCAGGTTGTTCTTGCAGCCAGCCGTTCTGAATCGCCGCCATATGCATCGCGTACTCGCCGGACACCTGATAAGCGAAGGTTGGCACGCCGAAGGTATCCTTCACGCGGCGTACGACGTCGAGGTACGGCATGCCCGGTTTCACCATCACCATGTCCGCGCCTTCCTGCAGATCCTGTGCAATCTCCTGCAGCGCTTCGTCGCTGTTGGCCGGATCCATCTGATAGGTCTTCTTGTTGCCGCCCTTCAGGTTGCCGCTGGAGCCCAGCGCATCGCGGAACGGGCCGTAGTAACAGGAAGCATACTTGGCGGAATAGGCCATAATCTGGGTATTCACCAGGCCCTGCAATTCCAGACGATCGCGGATCGCCCCGATGCGGCCGTCCATCATGTCACTCGGCGCCACGATTTCCGCACCCGCTTCGGCATGGGACAGCGCCTGACGCACCAGGATGTCTTTGGTCACGTCGTTAATCACATAGCCCTGCTCATCGATGACCCCGTCCTGCCCATGCGTGGTGTAGGGATCGAGCGCTACGTCGGTCAGAATGCCCAGCTCAGGCACCGCGTCTTTCAGCGCGCGCACCGTGCGCTGCACCAACCCTTCCGGGTTATAGGCTTCTTCCGCATGCAGCGATTTCAGGCCCGGCTCGATCACCGGGAACAGGGAGATCACCGGCACGCCGAGTTTGGCAATGGTTTCCGCTTCTTTGACCAGCAGATCGATCGTCATGCGCGATACGCCCGGCATCGAGGCCACTTCTTCCTGACGGTTGCTGCCTTCCATGACAAACACCGGATAAATCAGGTCGTTGACCGTCAGTTGGTTTTCGGCGACCAGGCGGCGGCTGAAGTCATGACGGCGCACGCGGCGCATACGGCGACCAGGGAAGGTACCCGGAAATGCATAGCTCATAGTTTTCTCCTAGCTCAAACCAGCCGGAATAGCCGGCGGGCGTTCTCATCGGTTTTTTGCCCCAGCCATTGCGGCTCTTCCTGTCGCCAGACGGCGACCTGATGCACGATATGGGGCAGGAAACAGGGTTCGTTGCGGCGAGATGCGGGTTTAGGTTGTAAATCCCGGGGCAACAAATAAGGGGCGTCCGTTTCCAGCAACAGACGCTCGGCCGGGATCTGCGGCAACAGGGCGCGCAATTCCAGGCCGCGCCGCTCGTCGCAGACCCAACCGGTAATCCCGATCGACAGGCCCAGCGACAGGCAGCTTGTTAATTCTTCGGCGGTGCCGGTGAAGCAGTGCACCACGGCCGCGGGCAGTTTATCCAACCACGGCGTCAGTAGCTCGGCAAAACGTGCGTGTGCGTCGCGGCAGTGGAGAAACACCGGCAGCGCCAACTCCGCCGCCAGCGCCAGCTGCGCGGTGAACGCCGCTTCCTGCTGTGCGGGCGTCGAGAAGTTGCGATTGAAATCCAGGCCGCATTCGCCGATCGCCGCCACTTCAGGGCGCGCGGCCAACGCATAAATCTGCTCGGCGGTGTGTTCATCCCAACCGCTGGCGTAGTGCGGATGCACGCCGGCGGTAGACCAACCGTAGCCCGCATGTTGCTGCGCCAGTTCGGCGGCCTCGCGGCTCTCCGCCAGATCGGTGCCGGTAATCAACATCCCCGTCACGCCCGCAACGCGGGCGCGTTCCACCACCGCCTGGCGGTCTTTGGCGAATTGGCTGCTGGTGAGATTAACGCCGATATCAAACATGGTTTTTTCCAAAGCAAAAGCCGCCCAATGGGCGGCTTCGCAATCAATGTGGATCAGGGTGCTGGGGGTTCGTCACCCTCGTCTTCTTCTTCCGCCTGCGGGCGACGTTTACCGGTATAGAAGCGAGCGAAGAACACCCCCACTTCAAACAGCAGATACATCGGTATTGCCAACAGGGTTTGCGAGAACACGTCCGGCGGCGTCAACAGCATGCCGACCACAAACGCGCCGACCAACACATACGGCCGTTTCTTCTTCAGATCTTCCGGCGAGGTGACGCCGCTCCAGCACAGCAGAATGATGGCGACCGGCACTTCGAAGGCGACGCCAAACGCCATAAACAGCGCCATGACGAAATCGAGGTAGTTTTTAATGTCGGTCGCAATGGTCACCCCCATCGGCGCGGTCTTGGCAAAGAAGCCGAAGGCCAGCGGGAACACGATGAAGTAGGCGAAAGCCATGCCGAGGTAGAACAGCAGGCTGCTGGACACCAGCAGCGGCATCATCAGGCGGCGTTCATGCTTGTACAGCGCCGGTGCGATGAATGCCCACACCTGATACAGAATCATCGGCGCTGAGACGAACACCGAGACGATCATGGTCAGCTTGATCGGCGTAAAGAACGGTGACGCCACGTCGGTAGCGATCATGCTCGCCCCGGCCGGCAGCTGCTTGAGCAGCGGCGCAGAGACCAGCTGGTAGATGTCGTTGGCGAAAAACACCAGCACCACGAACACCGCCAGCACGCAAATAATCGAGTTCAACAGCCGCTTGCGCAGCTCTATCAGATGACTGATAAGGGGTTGGGTATCTTCAACAGCCATGTATTAACGATCGCCACTAGGTTGGTGAGACGCTGGGGTTTTATCCGCAACAGGTTCGACAGGTGCCGGCGCGGTTTCCACCGGCGCTTTAGCCTGCTGCGCTGGCACTGGCGCGGCCGGTGACACAGGCGCGACGGCCTCAGGCTCCTCTGCCGGTTTTGGCACGGCGGCGGGCGCGCTGGCGCTGGTTGCCGCTTCCGCCGGCGTCACGCCGTCGTGCAAGGCTTCCGGATCGGTGACCTGCGGGTTATGAATGGTGTTCGCCAGCTCTTCTTTCTCGCCCCGGTAGGTGCGTTTCAATGATTCCGCCGCGTCTTTCAGCTCATCCATTGACGCCTTCAGCTCCGGCGTCAGGTTCTGCAAACCGGCCTGTTCCGCTTTTTTCAGGCTGTCCTGCAGCTCCTGCAGCTTCAGTTCCTGAGACAGTTCGTGCTGCACCGAGGCCGCCAGCGAGCGCAGCGCGCGGATCCAGCCCGACACCGTTCTGACCGCGACCGGCAACCGTTCCGGCCCCAGAACAACCAGGCCGATCACCAGCACCAGCAGCAGCTCACTAAACCCAATGTCAAACACGGTTTATACCTGCTCTTTGTTCTTCGACTCTTCCGGTTTCACTTCCGGCTGCTTATCGGTAATAGGCTTGGCCGAGAAGTCAGCGTCATCCAGGCTGCTTTTCTCAGCCGTGTTGGGGGTCGACGGCGTGTCGTCGCCGATCGCCTTCTTGAAGCCCTTGATCGAGGCGCCGAGATCGGAGCCCAGCGTGCGCAGTTTTTTGGTACCGAACAGCAGCACCACGATCACTGCGATGATCAACAATTGCGTAATACTAATACCGCCCATTTTAATTACCTCTAATTTTAAAGGGTCTTTCAAAGCCAGCCCGCATTATAGGGCCGACTTTACCAGAGTGACGAATTAAATCAGGTGGTTCGCTTCCAGCCAATCACCCAGCATACGATGCCGGCGGCCATCATCCAGGCAGGAAACACCTCGATTTGCCCCAGCAGCAACAGCGTGCCGCTTACCAAGAGTGTAGCGCCAACGCCGAACAAATAACGTGACTGCCCCTGACGAACCCGCTGAGCCTGCATTTGGTTGGTCAGCTTATCAACGCTTTGTTGCAACAGTTTATGCTGCTGCAGGCTGTCGTAAAACAGCTCGGGCAGTTCCGGCAGCTTCTCCGCCCAGAACGGCGCTTTTTCTTTGAGCGCGCGCACCACGGCAGGGATGCCGACCTGATCGCGCAGCCAGCTCTCGAGGAACGGCTTGGCCGTGGTCCACAGATCCAGCTGCGGGTAGAGCTGGCGCCCCAGTCCTTCAACATACAGCAAGGTCTTCTGCAATAACACCAGCTGCGGCTGCACTTCCATATTGAAGCGGCGTGCGGTGTTGAACAGGTTCAGCAGCACGTTGCCGAAGGAAATCTCCGCCAGCGGTTTCTCGAAAATCGGCTCGCACACGGTGCGGATGGCGAATTCAAAGTCTTCCACATTAGTGTCGCGCGGCACCCAACCGGAGTCGACGTGCAGTTCCGCCACCTTGCGGTAATCACGGTTGAAGAAGGCGATGAAATTTTCCGCCAGGTAGCGTTTATCATCCTTGTTCAGCGAGCCGACGATGCCGCAGTCGATGCCGATATAGCAAGGATCTTCCGGATGTTCGTAGCTGACGAAAATATTACCGGGATGCATGTCCGCATGGAAGAAGCTGTCGCGGAATACCTGGGTAAAGAACACCTGAACGCCGCGTTCCGCCAACAGCTTCATGTTGGTGCCCTGCTGCTCCAGCGTGGCGATATCCGAGACCGGAATGCCGTAGATGCGCTCCATCACCAATACGCTTTCACGGCAGTAGTCAGAATAAACTTCCGGTACGTACAGCATCGGGCTGCCGTCGAAATTGCGGCGCAGCTGAATGGCGTTGGCCGCTTCGCGCAGCAGGTTCAATTCGTCCAGCAAGGTTTTCTCGTACTCACGCACCACTTCGCGCGGGCGCAGACGGCGGCCGTCCGGCAACAGCTTCGGCACCCAGCCGGCCAAACGGTACATCAGGCGCACGTCGGCCTTGATGATCGGCCCGATATCCGGCCGGATCACCTTCAGCACCACTTCCTGGCCGGTGGTTTTCAACCGCGCGGTATGCACCTGCGCGATCGAAGCAGAGGCCAACGGCTGCTGATCGAAATCGTCGAACCAGGTTTCCAGCGGGCCGCCCATCGCCAGTTCAATATGTTTACGCGCCAGCGCGCCGTCGAAAGGCGCGACCCGGTCCTGCAACAAAGTCAGCTGATCGGCAATCTGCGGCGGAAACAGATCGCGGCGGGTCGACATCATCTGGCCGAACTTGATCCAGACCGGCCCCAGTTCCTGCAGCGCCAGCCGCAGGCGTTCACCCAGCGGCTTGTCCTTGTGCCGATTCGGCATCCAGAACAGCAGCCGGCGGCCGAAGCGCAGCGGCAGCGTCAAACGCATTTTAGGGATCAGTTCGTCCAGCCCATAGCTGAGAAAAACGCGGACGATAAAATACAAACGGCGCAGTTCGCCTGGGGTCATCGCTTGCCCTCCAACTTGTCCATGCGGGCAGACAGCGCTTCCGCGCTGCGGGCGAGTGCATCAACTTCCTCGTTGAACCACACCACTTCCAGCGGCCCCGGTGCCAGACGCCACTCTTCCGTCAATGCCTCCGCCATGTCCTGCTGCCGGCGCATAAAGCCGGTTTTCAGCAGCGAGGCGCCTTTTCCCAGCGCCTGCGTAATGCCCTGGGCGGCGATATCGCCGATATAGGGCGCCAGCCACTCCGCCGGATCCCACTCCGCCAGATCGAGCAGGCCAACCAGCTGTTGCACCACCTGAATATCGCCTTCCACCGTCAATTCGCCGCTGCGCATCAGCACCGGCAACTGCTGGCGATCGCGCAGCTTCAGTAAGGCGGGAATGCGGCTGCGCACGGTGCAATCGGCGCTGTCCTCAGACTGCCCCAGCACGTCCACGCGCAGTTCGCTGAACACCAGCACCAGCGGTGAAGCCAGCTCTTCCAGTTCGATACGCAGCACCTTGCCCGCCAGGCGTTGGCGAGCGGCTTTCATGCTGCGATCGCGAAACAGCAGATTATTCAGCGAGGTTTCCAGCGCACCGGTCAGCAGAGGGGTAAACAGCATCGGCATCTCCCTCTCAGAACTTGAAGCCGCGATGCAGGGCGACAATCCCACCGGTCAGGTTGAAATAGGTGACGTTTTCAAAACCGGCGTTGCCCATCATGCCCTTCAGGGTTTCCTGATCGGGGTGCATGCGGATCGATTCCGCCAGGTAGCGGTAGCTGTCCGGATCCTTCACCACCAGCTCGCCGATCTTCGGCAATACGTGGAACGAGTAGGCATCGTAAGCTTTGCTCAGCGGCGCCAGCAGCGGCTTGGAGAATTCCAGCACCAGCAGGCGGCCACCCGGCTTCAGCACGCGGAACATCGAGCGTAGCGCTTTGTCTTTGTCGGTGACGTTGCGCAGGCCAAAGGAGATGGTGATGCAATCGAAGTAATTGTCCGGGAACGGCAGCGCTTCGGCGTTGGCCTGCACGTAATTGATGTTGCCGACGATGCCGCGATCGCGCAGCTTCTCGCGTCCCATCTTCAGCATCGAATCGTTGATGTCCGCCAGCACCACCTGCCCCTGCTCGCCGACCATGCGGGAGAACTTGGCCGCCAGATCGCCGGTACCGCCGGCCAGATCCAGCACGCGCTGCCCACGGCGCACGCCGCTGCAGTCAATGGTGAAACGCTTCCAGATACGGTGGATGCCGAACGACATCAGGTCGTTCATCACGTCATACTTTGCCGCTACCGAATGAAAAACGTCCGCCACCATGGCCTGTTTTTCGTCTCTAGCGACGGTGCGAAAACCGAAATCGGTGGTTTCCTGCGGTTGATCTGCCATTGTCCTGCCTGCTATTCAGTCAATTTTGTGTGGATGAGTGTACCAGAAGCCTGGGGAATACCCCACCTCGCCACGGCCTCAGCCGTGCGAAACGAAGCCCGGTTCCCCGGCGGTATCGTCATCGTCTTTCGTCTGCGGCAGCGCGGCGACATCATCGTCGTTCGCCTCTTCCGCTTCATCGTGTTGCGCGCCGGCTTGCTGCGCCAGCAGCGGGTTGATCGGCCGTTTGACCTCAACCCCCAACGCGCGGAAACCTTCAATTTGGCCGATAAGGTTACCACG
This sequence comes from Serratia sp. A07, assembly GCF_058725505.1. Lineage (NCBI taxonomy): Bacteria > Pseudomonadati > Pseudomonadota > Gammaproteobacteria > Enterobacterales > Yersiniaceae > Serratia > Serratia sp. A07. The sequence continues at coordinate 122,705 of NZ_JBZXDO010000012.1, read as the reverse complement.
GCCTTCGCTCAGTTTGTTCATCGCCTGACGATAACTGCCCTGCGCTTTGTCCAGGCTCTGCCCCAGCGCGGACATATCGTCCACGAACAGCCGCATCTTGTCATACAGTTTCGCCGCGCGATCGGCGATGCGCTGGGCGTTCTGACTTTGATGCTCATAGCGCCACAGGTTGGTGATAGTGCGCAGCGCCACCAGCAACGTGGTCGGGCTGACCAGCATGATGTTGTGCTTGAGCGCTTCGCTGATCAGCTCCGGCTCGCGATCGATAGCCAGCAGGAAGGCGGGCTCGACCGGAATGAACATCAGCACATAGTCCAGCGAGCGCAGCCCCGGCAGCTGCTGATAGTCCTTGCGGCCCAGCATGCGAATGTGGCCGCGCAGCGAGGCGATATGTTCGCTCAGCGCCGCTTCGCGCTCCACCTCGTCTTCACCGTTGAAATAGCGCTCGTAGGCGATCAGCGACATCTTAGCGTCGATCACCACGTCCTTGCCCTGCGGCAGGCGCACGATCACATCGGGCTGCATGCGGCTCTGGTGATCCACCCGCACGTTGACCTGCGTTTCATACTCGTGCCCTTCGCGCAGGCCGGAGGCCTCCAGCACCCGGCTCAGCACCACTTCGCCCCAGTTGCCCTGCGTTTTGTTGTCGCCTTTAAGCGCCTTGGTGAGGTTAATGGCCTCGCGCGCCATCTGTGCGTTCAACTGCTGCAGATTACGTATTTCGTGCGTCAGCGTGTGACGTTCCCGCGCCTCCTGACCAAAGCTGTCCTGCACCTGACGGCGGAAACCGTCCAGCTGTTCACGCAGCGGCAGCAGCAACCGATCCAAGCTTTGCTTATTTTGCTCGTCCACCTTGCGGCCGCTGTGTTCAAAAATGCGGTTGGCGAGGTTTTCAAACTGGGTGGTGAGGCGTTGTTCGCTGTTGATAAGCAGGCGCTGCTTCTCCTCCGCCGCCATGCGCGTCTCTTCCAGACGGATGGTGACTTCGCGCAGCTCGGCCTCCTGCGCGCTGTTAACCTCGCGCTGGGCGCGCAGCTCCTGGTTGAGCAATTCGCATTCGTTGCGCCAATGGTTGAGCTGTTGAAGCTTTTCATGCCCGGCCGCCAGCTGGCTGTGCAGGTTACGCAGCTCCAGCTCGCTCTGCCGCAGCTGCTGCTCGTGGCGCTGCAGAGCCTCCTGCCGCGCCGCCGTTTCCTGCTGCGCCTGCTGCAACGCTTGCTCCAGCAACCGCAGCTCGGTTTCATGCTGCGCATTCGTCTGTTGTACCCGCAGACTGGCGATCAACCACCCCAACAGCATGCCGATCGTTACGCCGCCAATCCCATAAATCAGACTGGTATCCACCCTGCCTCCTGTTGCACCTTGCCGTTCCGGCGTTTCGCACGCCCATTGCCCGTCACGTTAAGGGGAGCCTGTATGGATGTCCAGCCTGATTTTGCCCGCCGCGCACAATATTGCGCGGCGCTGCGCAATTTAGCGAGAAATCAGCCCAGCCACTGGCTGAGCCACTTGATGCCGAATGCCCCCGGCGCCAGAATGCCGAACGCCCAGATCATCGCCGACGTGACGTTGGCTAACTGGAAATAACGCTGCGGCATGCCGCAAATGCCGCCCACCAGCGGCACCACGGCGCGCAGCGGGCCGAAAAAGCGGCCGATGAAGATGCCCAGCACGCCCCAGCGTTCAAAGAACGCGTGGCCGCGCGCCAGCAGCTGCGGATTGCGCGACAGCGGCCACATATGCGCCACCCGGTCCTGATAGTGATAGCCGATCCAGTAAGAGAGCCAGTCGCCGAAAAACGCCCCGACGGCGGCAGCGGCCCAAATCGGCCAAAAGGCGATGCCGCTTTCGCCGATCAGCGCGCCCAGCGCCAGCAGGATCACCGTGGCCGGCAGCAGCAGCGACAAAAACGCCAGCGACTCGCCGAACGCCAGGAAAAAGATGATGGGAATGGCCCAGCCTTCGTGCTGACGCACGACGTCGCTGACCCAGTTGATAACGTCATTGAGGCTCAATGCGGGGCTCCTGATACGCGATAATTCGCCGCCTAGGATAGGCCGGGGCGAGTTAAACCCCGGCTAAACGCGCGGCGATTTACTCGAGGTAGAACGCCTGCAGCGCTTCGCGCTGGGCTGCGCCCAGGCCGTATTCCGCTTCCAGCCAGCGGTCGGTGGAACCGTATTGCTGACGGATGCAGCCCAACGCCGTCATCAGGAACTCCTCGCGCGCGCTGAGCACGTAGGCGAATTGCTCCAGCGCCGCCGCATTCAGCTTGATAGACAGCTGATCCAGCATCTGCTCGCGGAAAGTGGCCAGCGTGGTTTCGGTCAGCAGATAGTCTTCCAGCACCGTCGCTTCGTCGGCCCCCAGCGCAAACAGCACCAGTGCCGAACCGACCCCGGTGCGATCCTTGCCGACCGCGCAGTGCTGCACGATGGCGCCGCCGCCAGGATTGCTCAACAGCTGCGCCAGCCGCTGATAGGCCGCATTGCCGAACGGCAGGCGGCGATACAGTTCCAGCATGAACGCGCGGGCGTCGAAGGCGGCCAGCGTCTCGTTGGTGAGCTTCTCCAGGTTGGCGTTGACTTCGCTGCTCAGCGGGTTGGCCGGCACGTGGTGATAATCGGCGCCATTCCACAGAATATCCGGCTTGGCCTGCACCTCGTCGGCATCGCGGTAGTCCAGCACCGAGCGCACCGGCACGCCGGCGAGAAAGGTGCAGTCGTTTTCCGTCAGCCGCTCGAGGGAACCGGAGCGGAACAGCAGGCCGCGCTTGATGCGGCGCCCGTCGGCCACGCCGTTGCCGCCGAAGTCGCGGAAATTGATGCCGCCGTCGAGCGGCGCGAGCGAAGGATGAAGCAGGATCTGGGCGGTCATAAACGTCCTCGTTGTTTTTGTTATGACAACGCGCGGCGGCCATCGGCGCAGCGCTGAGGAGTATCACCGTAACAGATTCGCCGCGAATGGAAAAACGGGCCGCGTCGGCGGCCCGCTGGGGGAAAGGCGATTACAGCAGGCGGCGGGCGGCGTCCACCACGATCTGCACCGCTTTGCTTTCGGTGTTTTTCATGGTCTCGGCGTTCGGGATCTCTTGCTGGGTGCGGTTGACGATCACCCCAGCCACCATGCCGGCACGCAGGCCCTGGCTGGCGCACATAGTCAACAGCGTGGCGGATTCCATTTCATAGTTCATCACGCCCATCGCCTGCCACTCTTCCATCGAGCCTTTGAAGCGGCTGACCACGCGGCCGGAGTAAGTGTCGTAACGCTCCTGGCCCGGATAGAAGGTATCGGAGGAGGCGGTCACGCCGATGTGCGTGGTAGCGCCACTGGCCTTGGCCGCTTCCACCAGCGCGGTGGTGCAGGCGAAGTCAGCGACTGCCGGGAACTCCATCGGCGCAAAGTGCAGGCTGGCGCCGTCGAGGCGTACCGCCGCCGTGGTGACCAGCACGTCACCGACGTTGATGTTCGCCTGAATGGCGCCGGTGGTGCCGATGCGCAGGAAGGTGCGAATGCCCAGTTGCGCCAGCTCTTCCACCGCGATAGAGGTAGACGGGCCGCCGATACCGGTAGAACAGACGATCACCGCCTTGCCGTCCAGCTCCGCGCGCCAGGTAGTGAATTCACGATGGGAGGCCAGATGCACCGGATTTTCCATCAGCTTGGCAATCTTCTCTACGCGCTGCGGATCGCCCGGCACGATGGCAAGCTGGGCCCCTTGTAAATCGTTCTTGGTGAGGCCGAGATGAAACACGTCAGACTGAGACATACGAGACTCCTCATGGATCATGTTTATTGGGAGGAACAAAAAAGCACTCTACTGAAAATCGCCGCTTAATTTCGTGACGATAGTCACTATGAAAAGAGAAACAAATTACATGCTACATATTTTTTGTGATTTTTATCACAAAAAAGCACTGTAACGCCCCCAGAGCGCACCGCTATACCTCAGTCTAGCCGACAAATCTTGCCGCCCTCTGCCGTTGGTTGCCGGCTGAAACTATTTAGCTGATCAATCCAAAATAACCCCATCTTATCGGTTGCTTAGGGACAAAGAAGCCCTCTAACGCACCTTATGGCACTTACGCAGGGCAAAACGCGTAATAACATGATAAAAAGCGCTTAAAAATGCCGCAAAGCCAGATAATTAGCCGTTTTTTATCAACTTGTCCGAAAGTGCGCCACGCAGCGCCAATAATGGGTAATCTTTCCTATAGTTAATCTCAGCGCTTTTTTCTATTGCACGGAGACCGCAATGAAAACCGAACATGTGATGACATTAGAACAGGCTCAGGGGGGATTCGCCCCGGCCGCCGCGCCGTTGGCCGCCTCCGCGATTATCACCGACGAACAGGGCATTCACGCCGGGCAAACGACCATCCCTTCTCAGGGCGACGCGCTGCCGGCCTACGTCGCCAAACCCGCCGACCAGAGCGGCCCTTTCCCCATCGTGCTGGTGGTGCAGGAAATCTTCGGCGTCCATGAACATATTCAGGATCTGTGCCGCCGCCTGGCCAAGCAGGGCTATCTGGCGATCGCGCCCGAGCTCTATTTCCGCCAGGGCGACGCCAACGACTACACCGATATCGGCGAGCTGTTCCAGCAGTTGGTCACCAAGGTGCCGGATCGTCAGGTGCTGTCGGATCTGGATCACGCCGCGCACTGGGCTATCCGCCACGGCGGCGACGCAGGCAAGCTGGCGATCACCGGTTTTTGCTGGGGTGGCCGCATCACCTGGCTGTACGCGGCGCATAACCCGCAGTTGAAGGCGGCGGTCGCCTGGTACGGCAAACTGGTCGGCGAGAAAACGCTGAATTCACCGAAGCAGCCGGTCGACGTCGCCACCCAACTGTCGGCGCCGGTGCTGGGGCTGTATGGCGGGCAGGACAGCGGCATCCCGCTGGAGACGGTGGAAACCATGCGTCAGGCGATCCGCGCCGCCAACGCCGAGGCCGAAATCGTGGTGTATCCCGAAGTCGGGCATGCGTTCAACGCCGACTATCGCCCCAGCTACAACGCCGAAGCGGCGCAAGACGGCTGGCAGCGCATGCTGGCATGGTTCGCCCAGCACGGCGTCAAATAATTTCCCGCGCATAAAAAAGGGCGCCGAAGCGCCCAATCATCACACCAGTAAATCTATAAGCGGCGGTTTATCCGCCGCACGGCATCACGCGTGCTCGCGCAGGCGCTGTGCCGCCAATACCATGTTGGCCAGCGACTGTCGGGTTTCCGGCCAGCCGCGGGTTTTCAGGCCGCAATCCGGGTTAACCCACAGGCGTTCCGCCGGGATGTTCTGCGCCGCTTTACGCAGCAGCGCTTCAATCCATTCCACGCTCGGCACGTTCGGCGAGTGGATATCGTAGACGCCCGGCCCGATTTCGTTCGGGTATTCGAACTCTTTGAAGGCTTCCAGCAGATCCATATCGGAACGCGAGGTCTCGATGGTGATCACGTCGGCGTCCAGCGCGGCGATGGAGTCCATGATGTCGTTGAACTCGCAGTAACACATGTGGGTGTGGATCTGGGTGTCGTCCCGCGCCACGGCGGCGTTCAGTTTGAAGGCGTCCACCGCCCAGTTCAGGTAAGCGGCCCAGTCGGATTGGCGCAGCGGCAGCCCTTCGCGCAGGGCGGGTTCGTCGATCTGGATGATGCCGATACCGGCTTTTTCCAGATCTTCCACCTCGTCGCGCAGCGCCAGCGCAATCTGCTTGGCAATCACTTCGCGGGTCACGTCTTCACGCGGGAACGACCAGCACAGGATGGTCACCGGCCCGGTCAGCATGCCTTTCACCGGCTTGTCGGTCAGCGACTGGGCGAATTTGGCCCATTCGACGGTGATGGCTTCCGGGCGGCTGACGTCGCCGATGATGACCGGTGGCTTCACGCAGCGGGAGCCGTAGCTCTGCACCCAGCCGTTTTGGGTAAACACGAAGCCGTCCAGGTTCTCGCCGAAATACTCCACCATGTCGTTACGCTCGGCTTCACCGTGCACCAGCACGTCCAGCCCGAGGCGCTCCTGCTCGACGATCGCCTGTTTGATGTGCTCACCGATGCTGGTGCGGTAGTTGTTGCCGTCCAAACGGCCCTGTTTGAAGTCCAGACGCAGGCCGCGGATCTCGGTGGTCTGCGGGAACGAACCGATGGTGGTGGTCGGCCAGGCCGGCAGGTTGAAACGCTCGCGCTGCGCCCTGGCGCGCTCGGCGTAAGCGCTGTGGCGTTCGCTGTCCTGCGCGGTGATCGCGGCCAGGCGACGCTCAACCTGTGGGTTGTGCACGCGGCTCGACTGACGGCGGGCGCGGATCGGTGCGCTGTAGGCATCCAGTTCAGCCTGCCTGGCCGCGTCAGGCGCGTTCAGCGCCGAGCTCAACAGCGCCAGCTCGGCGCATTTTTGCAGCGCGAAGGCGAACCAGCTTTTCACTTCTTCGTCCAGACGGCTTTCCACGCTCAGGTCGATCGGGCTGTGCAGCAGTGAACAGGAGCTGCCGATCCACAGTGGGCGGGTGCCCACCAGCGGCTGAAGACGTTCGAACCAGCGGCTCAGATCGGCGCGCCAGACGTTGCGGCCGTTGATGACCCCCAGCGACAGCAGCCAGTCGTTCGGCAATGCGGCGCTCAGCGCGGCAATATCGTCATGGCCGGCGACCAGATCGACGTGCAGCCCCTGCACCGGCAGCGTGCGGACGGTATCGAGGTTGTGGCCGACGCTGTCGAAATACGTGGTCAGCAGCAGCTTCACCTGCCCCTGCAGCGCGTCGTAAGCCGGTTTGAACGCATCCAGCCAGGCTTGCGGCAGCTCCAGCACCAGCGCAGGCTCGTCAATTTGCACCCACTCGACGCCGCGTTTCGCCAGCTCGGCCAGCACCTGTTGGTAAACCGGCAGGATGTCTTTCAGCAGCGACAGGCGGTCGAACGGCTCGCCCTTCACCTTACCCAGCCACAGATAGGTCACCGGGCCCAACAGCACCGGCTTGATGCGATGGCCGAGCGCCAGCGCTTCGTCCACTTCGTCCAGCAGCTGAGTCCAGCCCAGCTTGAACTGCTGGCCTTGCTGGAATTCGGGCACCATGTAGTGATAGTTGGTGTTGAACCATTTGGTCATTTCCGCCGCGGCCGCCGGCTCGCCGGTCGGTGCGCGGCCACGGCCGATGCGAAACAGCGTGTCCAGATCGATCGAGCCATCCGCATTCTGATGGCGCGCCGGCACGTTGCCCAGCAGCAGGCTGGTGGTCAACACATGATCGTACCAGGCGAAATCGCCGACCGGCACCAAATCCACCCCGGCCTGCTGCTGTTGCTGCCAATGACGAGCGCGCAGCTCGCGGCCAACCGCCAACAGCTCTTCCTGCGTTGAGTTGCCGGCCCAGTAGCTTTCCTGAGCTTTTTTCAGCTCACGTCGTAGCCCAACGCGAGGAAAACCCAGTGTGTGATTCAAAATTGCCATCGTCATATTCCCCATTTAGCCGTCCAGATGTTTACACATCCATAATCAGCAGGTACTGTATTAACCACAAGCGCAATTTATTCACTGTCAATGTGAAGGACTCTCATGATCGAACTGAAACATTTACGGACGCTGCAGGCCCTGCGCAACAGCGGTTCGCTGGCGGGGGCGGCGGCCCAACTTCATCAGACGCAGTCTGCCCTGTCGCACCAGTTCAGCGATCTTGAACAACGTCTGGGCTTCAAGCTGTTCGTGCGCAAGAGCCAGCCCCTGCGCTTCACCGCCCAGGGCGAGATCCTGCTGCAGCTGGCGGAGCAGGTGCTGCCGCAGATCCAGCAGGCGCTGCAGGCCTGCCACGAGCCGCATCAGACCACGCTGCGCATCGCCATCGAATGCCACAGCTGCATTCAGTGGCTGACGCCGGCGCTGGACAACTTCCGCCGGCGTTTCCCGCAGGTGGTAATGGACTTCACTTCCGGCGTGACTTTCGATCCGCAACCGGCCTTGCAACAGGGCGAACTGGATCTGGTGATGACGTCGGATATTCTGCCGCGCAGCGGCCTGCACTATTCGCCGATGTTCGATTTCGAGGTGCGCCTGGTGCTGGCGCCGGATCATCCGCTGGCCGGCAGACCGCACATCGAACCGGAAGACTTGAGTGACGAAACGCTGTTGATTTACCCGGTGCAGCGCCAACGGCTGGATATCTGGCGGCATTTTCTGCAGCCGGCGGGCGTCAGCCCGGCGTTGAAGAACGTCGATAACACGCTGCTGCTGATCCAGATGGTATCGGCGCGGATGGGGATTGCGGCGCTGCCGCACTGGGTGGTGGAGAGTTTCGAACAGCAGGGTCTGGTGGTGACCAAAACCCTGGGTGACGGCCTGTGGAGCCGCCTGTATGCCGCCGTGCGCGACGGTGAACAGCGCCAGGCAGTGACCGAAGCCTTTATCCGCTCGGCCCGCCAGCACGCCTGCGATCATCTGCCGTTTGTGCGCGACGCCGCACGTCCCGGCGCGACCGGCGCCAAAGCGTTGGCGGCCGGCGTATAAACTTTCGGGCCCCCCGGCCGGGGTGGCCCGCCCGCTTAGCCGAGCTGTTTCGGCGCCACCCAGCGGCGATGCACCCACAGCGAAGCGACGATCACCGCCCCGCCGATGATAAAGCTCGGCCAGTGCGGCTGCTGTTGCCAGATGGCCAGGTTGACCAACAAACCGGCCGGCACATGCATATTGTTCATGATGCCGAGCGTGCCGGCATCCACCTGCGTCGCGCCGTAGTTCCACATGAAGTAGCCCAGCCCCGACGCCACCACGCCCAGCCAGATCAGCACGCCCCACTGCAGATTGGTGGTCGGCAGCTGCTGCGGATTGCCCCACAGGAACCAGGCCACCACCGCCACCGCCGCCGCCCCCAGGTAGAACCAGGAAAATGCGGTGTGCTGCGGCAAGGGGTGCACTTCCATCAGGCGCTTATAGCCGACCATGCCGATGGCGAAGCTGATATTCGCCGCCTGCACCAACAGCAGCCCCCACCAGAAATGCTCACTCAGCTGGTGATAGCGGATAATCGCCGCGCCCAGCACCGCCAGCAACGCGCTGAAGACATAGCCCCAACGCAGGCGTCGGCCGCTCAGCAAGTCGTAGATCAGCGTGATGTACAGCGGCGTCAGCACGGTGAACAGCAGGAATTCCGGCACCGTCAGGTACAGATAGGCGCGGAAGCTGAACAGGTACATGATGCCCAACTGGAAGGCGCCCACCAGCATATACAGCAGGATCACCTTGAGTTTGATGTTGCGCCAACGCAGAAACGGCAGAAACACCAGCGCCGCCAGCCCGATGCGCACCAGCGCCGAGAATCCGCTGTCGACCTGGCCCGCCAGGTACTCGCCAATCAGGCTGAAAGAAAATGCCCACAGAATGGTGGTTATAACCAAAAGCAGCACGATGGGTTCACCCTAAAAAGACCGAAAGGGCGATTGTAACGGAAGATGCGCACCGCGTTGGTGAAAAGGCGGTTTACATCCGAACAAAAGATAAACTACCGGCAAAATTTCACCGCTGGGTTAGGCTTAATAAAAAGGCGAGGTAACCATCATGAAAACTTCTCACATCCTGTTCGCCCTGCTGTGGCTGCCCGGCCTGGCTGCGGCGGCCAACGGCGTAACCGATCTGCGTTCACAGCAGCAGTTTCTCAACCAAAGCAGCCAGCAGGCCCAGCAACAGCGCCTGTTGAACAATCGGCAAATGGACCAACGCCGCCTGCAGCAACAGCGGCAGTTCGACAATCAGCGGCAACAGCTGATGCAAACCACGCCGAACGGCGGGCAACTGCTGCCTAATGGCAATCAGCCGCGCGATCCGTTCAATCGCACCGCGCCGGCGGTGCCGCAGGCACCGATGCCGGCTACGCCCGCACGCCCATAACGGTGAGGATCAGCGGCGTGGTGATCGCCGCCAGCACGGTGGACATCACCAGGCTGGTGGCGGCCGGGCCGGTGAGCGTATTGAACTGGCGCGACATCAGGTAGACGTTCACCCCCACCGCCATCGACCCCAGCAGCACCACAACGCGGGTTTCCATCGGCGGCAGATCCATCATCCAGGCCAGCAGCCAAATCACTAACGGTTGTACCAGCAACTTCAGCACGCAGATGGCGCTGCTCAGCTGCCAGCCTTCGCTGATGCGGTACTCGGCAAGCCCCATGCCCAGCACCACCAGCGACAGCGGCGCCGCCACCTGGCCGAGCATGCTGACCGGCCGATCAACGAAGGCCGGCAGCGGCAGGCCGGTCAGGCTGAACAGGGTGCCGGACAAGATGCCGACGATCAGCGGATTGGTCAGCACGCTACGCGCGGTTTTAACGAAACCGCTCAGCGTCGGCGAACCATTGCGCGCCCATTCGATCGACACCGTCACAAGCGTCCACAGGATCAGGCCGTTGAACACCAGCACCAGCGCCACCGACGGGATCGCCGCCTCCCCCAGCATCACGCCGGCGATCGGCAAGCCGAGCATCACGTTATTGGAGAAAATACCGCCCAGCGCAAACACCGATCCGGCGACGCCATCCAGCCGGAAGAGATGCCGGGCGACGAGGCGGCCAAGCACAAACACGATCAGGCAACTGCCGAAGAACGCGATCAGCAGCCGGGCGTCGACCGCCGGGCGCTGCGAGAAGTCGCACATCATGCGAAACAGCATGGCGGGCAAGGCGAGGGAAAACACGAAACGCGTCAGGCCATCGGTGATGCTGGCAGGCCATTTCCCCCAGCGAATCAGCCCATAACCCAACGCGATCAGAACAAACAGCGGTAAAGACAGCACGATCTGGTGCCACAGTGACAGGATAAAGCCAGGCATCGCATTCCTTCCGGTGGTGCGGCGGCAAGGCTTGTCGTCGCGGGATTCATCGGTGCCGGATTAAAAATCCGGGCCGATCAAATCTATCCGGTCGGTGCAAATGCAGTCAACGCCCCAGTCGAGCAGCAGGCGCGCGCGATCCGGTTGGTTGACGGTGTACACCAGAATGCGCAGCCCGGCGTCTTTCAACGCTTTTACCCGCTCGGCGGTCAGCGCTTTGTGATCGATATGCAGCGAGACGCAGTCCAGGCGTTCGGTCAGCTCGCGCCAGTTGTCGTCCCAGTCCTCGAGCAGCAGGCCGCGCGGCAAATCCGGCACGGTGCGCTGCGCCGCCGCCAGCGCTTCTACCGAGAAGGAGGAAAGCAGCGGATCGGTCTGCCCTTGCCACAGCAGCCGCGCCGCCAGCGCCACCACCCGGCCGGTTTCATCGTCGCTGCCGGTGGTCGGCTTGATCTCGATATTGGCCATCAGGCCGTGTTCCTGGCAGCGTTCCGCCACCTCCGACAACAGCGGCAGCCGCTCGCCCTTGAAGGCCGAGCTGTACCAGTTGCCGGCGTCCAGCTGCACCAGTTTGTCCCACGGCAGCTCGCCCGCCACGCCCCAACCGTTGCTGGTGCGATCCAGCGTGTCGTCGTGCAGCAGGAAAATTTGCCCGTCCTGCGCCAGCTTGGCATCGAACTCGATCATCTTGTGGCCGTGGCGCGCGCCGACGTCGATCGCCGCCAGGGTGTTTTCCGGCGCCAGAGAACCGCCGCCGCGGTGGGCGACGATATGAGGGTAAGGCCAGGGTCTAGTCATCAATCCATCCGTAATCCGCTATGGGTGTCAAAGAAGTGCAGCGCCTGAGCAGGCAGCTGCAAATATAGCGTACAGCCCGCCGCCGGCAAGGTTTCGTGCGACAGCCGCGCGATCACCCCGTGGCCGCCCCACTGGCCGTGCGCCAGATTGTCGGCCCCCAGCAGTTCCAGCGTCTGCAGCTGCAGCGGCACGCCCTGGCTTTGCGCCACCAGTTGAATATGCTCCGGCCGAATGCCCAACGTCAACTGCCGCCCCGCCCACTGCGGTTTGGCCGCCGGCAACGGCAGCGCCATGCCGTCCGCCAGCAGCAGCTGGCCGCCGTCGGCGCTGAGGGTGCCGGGCAAGAGGTTCATCGCTGGCGATCCGATAAAGCCCGCGACAAACAGCGAAGCCGGCCGTTGGTACACTTCGCTCGGGGTGCCGATCTGTTCCGCCACGCCCTTGTTCATTACGATGACCCGCTGCGCCAGCGTCATCGCCTCCACCTGATCGTGCGTCACGTACAGGCTGGTGGTTTTCAGACGACGATGCAGCTGTTGCAGCTCCAGGCGCATCTGCACCCGCAGCTTGGCGTCCAGGTTGGACAGCGGCTCATCGAACAGGAATACCGCCGGTTCGCGCACGATGGCGCGCCCCATCGCCACGCGCTGGCGCTGGCCGCCGGAAAGCTCGCGCGGTTTGCGTTTGAGCAGCGGCTCCAGCTCCAGGATGCGCGCCGCCTCCTCCACCCGCTGGCGGATATGATCCTTGCCGAAACCGCGGATCTTGAGGCCGTAGGCCATGTTGTCGTACACGCTCATGTGCGGATAGAGCGCGTAGTTCTGGAACACCATCGCGATGCCGCGATCCTTGGGCTCCAGATCGGTCACGCGCCGGGTATCGATATAGATATCGCCGCTGGTGGTGCGTTCCAGCCCGGCCACCATACGCAGCAGCGTGGATTTGCCGCAGCCGGACGGGCCGACCATCACGATGAATTCGCCGTCCGCCACATCGAGGTCGATCTGTTTGATCACAGGCGTTTTACCGTCGTAAGACTTGGTGACCGCCTGTAGTTTTAATCCTGCCATCGTCGTTATTTCTCGCTATCAACCAGACCGCGCACAAACCAGCGCTGCATCAGAAGCACCACCGCCAGCGGTGGCAATAAAGTCAGAATCATCGCCGCCATCACCTGGTTCCACTGGGTCGGCGCGCCGGAAGTGGAGATCATGCTCTTGATGCCCGCCACTGCGGTGCCCATCGAGGCGTCGCTGGTGATCAGGATCGGCCACAGGTATTGGTTCCAGCCGTAGATAAAGGTGATGACGAACAGCGCCGCCAGATTGGTTTTCGACAGCGGCAGCACGATGTCCCAGAAGAAACGCATCGGCCCGGCGCCGTCGATGCGCGCCGCCTCCAGCAGCTCATCCGGCAGCGTCATGAAGAACTGGCGCAGCAGGAAGGTCGCGGTGGCCGAGGCCATCAGCGGCAGCGTCAGACCAGTGTAGCTGTCCAGCAGGTTGAGATTGGAGATCACCTCCACCGTCGGGAAAATACGCACCTCCACCGGCAGCATCAGGGTGAGGAAAATCAGCCAGAAGAACAGGCTGCGCAGCGGAAAGCGGAAGTACACGATGGCGTAAGCCGACAGCACCGACACCGCAATTTTGCCGAAGGTGATCGCCAGCGCCATGATCACGCTGTTCAGCAGCAGCAGCGAGAACGGCACCTTGAGGTTGCCCACGCCGCCCTGCCAGATATTGCGGATGTTCTCCCACAGGTGGCCGCCGGGCACCAGCGTCATCGGTACCTGAAACACCTGCTTGTCGTCCAGCGTGGCGGCGACAAAGGCCACGTACAGCGGGAACAGCACCACCAGCACGCCGATAATCAGCATCACATGGCTGAAGATATCCAGCCCGCGTCGATTCTCAATCATTGATAGCGCACCTTACGTTCAACAAAGCGGAACTGGATCACCGTCAGGCCGATCACCAGCAGCATCAGGATCACCGACTGCGCGGCAGAGCTGGAGAGATCCAATCCGGCGAAGCCCTCGCGGTAGATCTTGTAGATCAACGTGGTGGTGGACTGCACCGGCCCGCCGCCGGTGGCGGCGTCGATCACCGGGAAGGTATCGAAGAAGGCGTACACCAGATTGACCACCAGCAGGAAGAAACTCACCGGCGCGATCAGCGGCAGCACCAGATGGAAGAAACGCCGCACCGGACCGGCGCCGTCGATGGCCGCCGCCTCCACCAGCGAGCGCGGGATCGACTGCAGCGCCGCGAGGAAAAACAGGAAGTTATAGCTTATCTGCTGCCATACCGAGGCCAGCACCACCAGGAACATCGCCTGGCCGCTGTTTTGCGCATGGTTCCAGTTATAACCCAGCCCGTTGAGAAAATGGGTGATCAACCCCAGGCCGGGGTTGAACAGAAAGATCCACAGCACCGCCGCCACCGCCGGTGCCACCGCATAGGGCAGGATCATCAGCGTGCGATAGAGGCGGCTGCCGCGCAGCACGTAGTCCACCAGCGCGGCGAAGAACAGCGACACCGCCAGCCCGATGCCCGCCACCAGGAAGCTGAAGATCAGCGTGGTGTAAAACGAATCGAGATAGTAAGGATCCTGAAACAGCTGCTTAAAGTTATCCAGCCCAACAAACTGGCTGGACAGGCCGAACGGATCGAGGCTCTGCACCGAATACCACAGCGCCTCGCCGGCGGGCCATAAAAAGAAGACGGCGGTAATCAGCAGCTGCGGCAGCACCAACGCATAGGGCAACCAGCTGCAGCCGAAACCGGGACGGGAAGATGACATAGCAGTTAAACCATTAATCGGGTACGGAAGGATCGGCGTGAAGACGCGAGCCCGATCGGACGGGCCCGCGACGCAGGGTTACTTGGTTGATGCTTCGAAACGGCGCAGCAGCACGTCACCGCGCTGCACGGCGGCGTCCAACGCCTGCTGAGGCGTTTTCTTACCGGTCCACACGCCTTCCAGCTCCTCATCCACCACGCTGCGGATCTGCGGCATGTTGCCCAGGCGCAGGCCCTTGGTGAACGGCAACGGCGGCTTGTTCAGCATCTGGCGAGTGGCGACGTCGGCACCCGGGTTCTTGTCGTAGAAGCCCTGCTGCTTGGTCAGATCGTAAGCCGCGGTGGTGATCGGCAGATAGCCGGTCTTCTGGTGCCATTCGGCGGCGATTTCCGGCTGTGCCAGGTACTGCAGGAACTCGGCCACGCCCTTGTAAGTGGCGGCGTCTTTGCCGTTCATCACCCACAGGCTGGCCCCGCCGATGATGGCGTTCTGCGGCGCGTTTTTCGCGTCGGCGTCGTACGGCATCATGCCGACGCCGTAGTTGAATTTGGCGTAGTGCTTGATGTCCGCCAGCGAACCGGAAGAAGCGGTGGTGATGGCGCAGTCGCCGTTATAAAACTTCTCGGTGGATTCGTCTTTGCGGCCGAAGTAGGTGAAATCGCCCTTCTTGTTCATCGCCTCCAGCAGCTCGATGTGCTTGACCTGCAGCGGCTTGTTGAACTCCAGCTTGGCGTTGGTGCCGCCGAACCCGTTGTTTTCGCTGGCGAACGGCACGCCGTGCCAGGCGCTGAAGTTCTCCAGCTGGATCCAGCCCTGCCAGCCGCTGGCGTAGCCGCACTTCATGCCGGCCTCACGCAGCTTGGCGGTATCCGCCGCCAGCTCCTGCCAGGTTTTCGGCGGCTGGTCCGGGTTCAGGCCGGCCTTCTTGAAGGCGTCTTTGTTGTAGTACAGCACCGGCGTGGAGCTGTTGAACGGCTGAGACAGCAGATGGCCGCTCTTGTTGTCGGTGTAATAGCCGGCTACCGTCGGCACGAACACCGACTCGTCGAAGTTGATGCCGGCCTCTTTAAACACTTCGTAGACCGGTTTGATGGCCTTGCTGGCCATCATGGTGGCGGTGCCCACCTCGTAAACCTGCAGGATCGCCGGCGCCTTGCCGGAGCGGTAAGCGGCGATACCCGCCGCCAGGCTCTGTTCGTAGTTGCCTTTATAAACCGGCACAATCTTGACGTCGCTGTGCGACTGGTTGAAGCGATCCGCCAGGGAATCCACTTCCTTACCCAGTTCGCCTTCCATCGAATGCCAGAACGGGATCTCGGTCGCCTTCCATCGAATGCCAGAACGGGATCTCGGTCGCCGCCAGCGCCTGAGTGCTGACCGCCAGGGTCAACGCGACGCACAGCGTGGTTTTGCGAATAGCGTAGGTGAGCATGCCTAACTCCTGAAAAAAGCTGGTGTAAAAGCGCGTGAGCGAAAAGAATCAATTCTTGATGAGGGAGTGCCCCCTATAGCTTTCGAGTTGCAGCTAGTCGGCAACCTGCTGGCACCCTGGAGCTTAGCTAACTAAGTGACAGGGGGGCAGTCGGGCAGCCAACAACGCTGCGGCTCGAAAGATGACGGGGGATAACATGCCATGCGCGGATGACAGAAAAATAACCGCTATATGACAGCCACATGACGGCAAGGTGAAGTGAAGATGGCGGTTTGATGTCGGCGGCGGGCATAGGCTCCGCCGCCGCGAGGATTACAGCGAACGGCGCAGACGCGCCACCGCTTCCTGCATCTGCTGTTCGGTGGCGGTGGCGAACGACAGGCGGAAGGTCGAACGATCCGGGTTGTCGGAGAAGAAGTATTCCCCCGGCACGAACACCACGCCCTGCTGCAGGGTAGCGTTCAGCCATTCGGTGGCGTTGAACGGCTGGCGGAAACGTGCCCACAGGAACATGCCGCCCTTCGGCTTATCGAAGGTGATGTAGTCGCCCAGCTCCTGCTCCACCAAACCGGCCAGGATCTCGCCCTTCTGTTTGTAGGCGGCGCGGATCTTGTCGATCTGCGCCGGCAGGCGGCCCAGGCCGAGGTAGCATTCGACGATGCTCTGCGACAGCGCGCTGGCGTGCAGATCCGCCGCCTGCTTGATGATCGCCACTTTATGCAGCAGGAACGGCGGCAGGATCGCCCAGCCCAACCGCAGGCCCGGCGCCAGGATCTTGGAGAAGGTCGAGGTATAGATGATGTGGTCGGTGTTGCCCAGCACCCGCTGTGACACCTGATGCAGCGTCGGGTGGCGCTCTTCGGTAAAACGCAGCTCGCCGTACGGATCGTCTTCGATGATCAGGAAGTTATGTTCGGCGGCCAGCTTCACCAGCAGTTCGCGGCGCGCGGCGCTCAGGGTGATGCCGCTGGGGTTGCCGAAGTTCGGCACCACGTACACACCCTTGATGCGCTGGGTTTTCAGCAGCTCGGCCAGCTCTTCCACCACCATGCCGTCGCTGTCGGACGAGACCGACATGATGTTGGCTTCCGCCAGCTCCAACGTTTGCAGCGCCGCCAGGTAGGTCGGGCGCTCCACCACGAACACGTCGCCGGGGTTGACGATGGCGCGCATCACCAAATCCAATGCCTGCTGCGAGCCGGCGGTAACCATCACCTCTTCCGCGCCAGCGGTGACGCCGCGCTCGGCGCACAGCGCGCAAATGCGCTCACGCAGTAGCGGGCTGCCCTCGGTCAGGCCATACTGGAACGCGCTTTTCGGCTGTTCGGTGATCGCCTGCTGGGTGGCGATGCTCAATCCTTCGAAATCGAACAGCGCATCAGAGGGGATGCCGCCCGCCAGCGAAATGACGTGTTCCATCTTGCTGTGTTTAAGCAATTCACGGATGGCCGAACTTTTTACGTTAACGATGCGCTGCGCGAGTAACCCTTCTGTCTTCATTTCTTCTTCTCGTACCTGATTATTTTAATTCGTAGGGGGGCGGATTAACCGCCCAGATACGCCGACCTCACTGCTTCGTTGGCTAACAATGCAGCCCCCGTATCTTCCAACACCACGCGGCCGTTTTCCAGCACATAACCGCGGTCCGCCAATTTCAGCGCCTGATTGGCGTTTTGTTCCACCAGGAAGATGGTCATGCCCTCTTCCCGCAGCTGCTGAATGATGTCGAAAATCTGCTGGATGATGATCGGCGCCAGCCCGAGCGAGGGCTCGTCGAGCAGCAGCAGCTTCGGCTGGCTCATCAGCGCGCGGCCGATGGCCAACATCTGCTGCTCGCCGCCGGACATGGTGCCGGCACGCTGGCTTCGGCGTTCCAGCAGGCGCGGGAACAGAGTGAACACCCGTTCGATGCGCTGTTGATACTGCCGGCGATCGGCGAAGAAGCCGCCCATCGCCAGGTTTTCTTCCACCGTCATGCGCGAGAAGACGCGCCGCCCTTCCGGCACGATCGCCACCGCTTCGCGCATGATGCGCGAGGTTTGCCACTGGGTGATGTCCTGGTTCTGAAAGACGATGCTGCCTTCGCTGGCGCGCGGCTCGCCGCACAGGGTGCCGAGCAGCGTGGTTTTACCGGCGCCGTTGGCGCCGATTAACGTCACGATTTCCCCCTGGCTTATCGTGAGACTGACCTGATGCAGCGCCTGAATTTTGCCGTAATGGGCGGATACCTGATTGAATGACAACATATTATTCTTCGCCCAAATAAGCCCGGATCACGTCCGGGTTGTTGCGGATCTCCGCCGGTGTGCCCTGCGCCAGCGGCGTGCCCTGATTCACCACGTAAATGCGGTCGGAAATGCCCATCACCAGCTTCATGTCGTGCTCGATCAGCAGCACCGATACCTTATGCCGATCGCGCAGCTCGACGATCAGGTGATCCAGCTCGTCGGTCTCTTTCGGGTTGAGGCCGGCGGCCGGTTCATCCAGCATCAGCAGCTCCGGCCGGGTCACCATGCAGCGGGCGATCTCCAGCCGCCGCTGCTGCCCATAGGCCAGGTTGCCCGCCGAACGGTTAGCCATCTCCAGCAGGCCGACGCGCTCCAGCCACTCCGCCGCGCGCGCCAGCGCTTCGGCTTCGGCGCGGCGGAAGGCCGGGGTTTTCAGCAACCCGGCAAACACGCCGCTTTTCAGGTGCTGATGCTGCGCCACCAGCAGGTTTTCGATCACCGTCATTTCACGGAACAGCCGCACGTGCTGGAAGGTGCGCACCACCCCCATGCGGGCGATGGCCTGCCCCGCCAACCCTTCCAGGTGGCGATCGCGCAATTTGATGGTGCCGCCGGTCGGGCGGTAAAAACCGGTCAGGCAGTTGAACACCGTGGTCTTACCAGCGCCGTTGGGGCCGATCAGCGACACGATTTCACCTTCGTTCAGCGTCAACGCCACGTTGTTGACCGCCAGCAGCCCGCCGAAACGCATCGACAGGCCCTCCACCTGCAGCAAAGGTTGAACGCTCATGCCTGCTCCCCCTTACCCGCGTGAATGTCCGCCGCCTGCAGCTTCAGCTGCGGCCGTTTCATCGGCAACAGCCCCTGCGGCCGCCAAATCATCATCAGCACCATCAGCGCACCCAGCAGCAACATGCTGTATTCATTCAGATCGCGCATCAGCTCGCGCGACACCACCAGTAGGATCGCCGCCAGAATGACCGCGAACTGCGAGCCCATGCCCCCCAGTACGACGATCGCCAGTACGAAGGCCGATTCGACGAAGGTGAAGGATTCCGGGCTGACGAACCCCTGGCGCGCGGCGAACAGCGTGCCGGCAAACCCGGCGAAAGCCGCGCTGATGGTAAAAGCGGTCAGCTTGATGCGCGTCGGGCTGAGGCCCAGCGAGCGGCAGGCGATCTCGTCTTCGCGCAGCGCTTCCCAGGCGCGCCCCAGCGGCATACGCAGCAGGCGGTTGATGACGAACAGCGTCAGCACCACCAGCAGCAGCGCCACCAGGTACAGGAACACGATGCGATCGCTCGGATCGTATTTCAGGCCGAAGAAGTTATGGAAGGTATCCCAGCCGCCGTCGCGCACGCTGCGGTTGAACTCCAGGCCGAAGAAGGTCGGTTTCGGGATCTGGCTGATGCCGTTCGGCCCGCCCGTGATCTCGGTATTGTTCAGCAGCAGGATGCGCACGATCTCACCGAAGCCGAGCGTCACGATTGCCAGATAGTCGCCGCGCAGCCGCAGCACCGGGAAACCGAGCAGGAAGCCGAAGGCGGCGGTGACGATGCCCGCCAGCGGCAGGCTCTCCCAGAAGCCGAGGCCGTAATAGTGATTCAGCAGCGCGTAGGTGTAGGCGCCGATGGCGTAGAAACCGCCGTAGCCGAGCACCAGCAGACCGGACAAGCCCACCACCACGTTGAGGCCGAGGCCCAGCATCACGTAGATCAGCGTCAGGGTGGCGATATCCACCGTGCCGCGCGAAACCAGGAACGGCCAGGCGACCGCCGCGACGATGAGCAGAGCCGCCAACAGCTTTTGCCGCGGCGTGGTGCCGTCGAAGCTCGGCAGCACGAACGCCGGGCCGGAGACTTTTTTCAATCCCTGCTGCAGCAGCGGGCGCAACAGCTGGAAGAAAAAGACGATGACGCAGCCGATGCCGATCCACATCCAGCGCACTTCCGCCGCGCCGTGCACCACCAGCTTGGTGCCGTCCAGGCTGAGCTGCATGCCCATCAGGAACGACGCCATCACGAACAGCACCGCCGTGGCGATCAGCGCATTGAGCAGATTGAGTTTCATACTTTCTCAACCTCCGGACGCCCGAGGATGCCGGTCGGCATGATCAGCAGCACCACGATCAGCAACGCGAACGACACCACGTCTTTATATTCAGTGCTGAGGTAGGCGGAGGTCAGCGCTTCCGCCACGCCCAGCACCAGGCCGCCGATCATCGCGCCGGGAATGCTGCCGATACCGCCCAGAACCGCGGCGGTGAAGGCTTTCATACCGGCCATAAAGCCGATGTAAGGGTTGATGACGCCGTAGAACTGGCCGAGCAATACCCCGGCCACCGCCGCCATCACCGCCCCGATGACGAAGGTCAGCGAGATCACCCGGTCGGTGTTGATGCCCAGCAGGCTGGCCATCTTCAGGTCTTCCGCACAGGCGCGACAGGCGCGGCCCATGCGCGAATAACGGATAAACAGCGTCAGCGCCAGCATCGCCAGGAAGGTCACGAGCCAGATGATCAGCTGCATGGTGCTGATGGTGGCGGCGAAGCCGTTGCTTTCCCCCAGCACCCACTGGCCGGTCACCAGGCTGGGCAGCGCCAGATCGCGTGAGCCCTGCGTCAGGCTGACGTAGTTTTGCAGGAATATCGACATGCCGATGGCCGAGATCAGCGCAATCAGGCGCTTGGAGTTGCGCACCGGCTTGTAGGCCACCCGCTCGATGCTCCAGCCGTAGGCGCTGGCGATGACGATCGAGACCAGGAACGCGGCGCCGATCAGCAACCAGCCGACGTCGATACCGAGCATCATCAGGGCGGCGATGACGATAAAGGAGACATAGCTACCGATCATGTACACCTCGCCGTGGGCGAAGTTGATCATGCCGATGATGCCGTAAACCATGGTGTAACCGATGGCGATCAATGCATAGGTGCTGCCCAACGTTAAGCCGTTGAACATCTGCTGCAGAAAATAGAGGAGCTGCTCTGACATACTCTGAACCCTTGGCTGCGAAACCCGCCGGCGGAGAACCGGCGGGTAAAGGGAGACGGGGCCGGCAAGCCGACCCGCCGGGCGCAGCGGGCTGCGCCCCACCCTAATCATTATGGCTTATTTGATCGGTGTGGACGTGCCGTTGGCATGCCATTCGAACACGCCGAACTCGAAGCCTTTCAGATCGCCCTTGTCATCCCAGGTCAGCGGCCCCATCACGGTCTCCACCGGCTTGCCGGTTTTCAGATCCTTGACGATATCCGCCGGCTCCTGGCTGCCGCTGCGCTCCATGCCGGTGGTCAGCGACTGCAGCGCGGCATAGGTGGTCCAGACGAACGGGCCGGTCGGATCCAGCTTCTTGGCTTTCAATGCATCGACGATCGGCTGGTTGGCAGGCACCTGATCGTAGCGTTTCGGCAGCGTCACCAGCATGCCTTCCGAAGCGGCTCCGGCGATGTTGGACAGCGAGGAGTTGCCCACGCCTTCCGGCCCCATGAAGCGGGTGGTCAACCCGGCCTGCTTGGCCTGACGCAGGATCTGGCCCATTTCCGGGTAGTAACCGCCGAAGTACACGAAGTCGATATTTTCTTTCTTCAGGCGCGCCACCAGGGTGGAGAAGTCTTTGTCGCCGGCGGTGATGCCTTCGAACATCGCCACTTCGGTGCCCTGTTTTTTCAGGCTGTCGCGCACCGAGCGGGCCAGGCCTTCACCGTATTGCTGCTTGTCGTGCACCACGGCGATGCGCTTCGGCTTGATGTCGCTGAGGATGTATTTGGCGGCGGTCGGGCCCTGATCCGAGTCCAGGCCGGTGGTGCGCAGGATCATCTTGTAGCCGCGGGTGGTCAGATCGGCGTTGGTGGCCGCCGGGGTAATCATGATCACGCCTTCGTCTTCATAGATATCGGACGCCGGCTGGGTAGACGAGGAGCACAGGTGGCCGATCACGTAGCGAATGCCGTCGTTGATCACCTTGTTGGCGACCGCAACCGCCTGTTTCGGGTCGCAGGCGTCGTCGTATTCCACGCCAACCAGCTTGTCGCCCTTGATACCGCCCTTGGCGTTGATATCGGCAATCGCCTGGCGCGCGCCGGTAAACTCCATGTCGCCATACTGCGCGACCGGGCCGGACATCGCCCCGACGATCGCCACCTTGATGTCTTTCGCCATGGCCGCCTGGCTCATGGCCATCGCAATACAACCCGCCAGCAGTGCCTTACCTGTTGTTAATTTCATCCGCAAATCCCCATCTGTCGTTGTGAACGTACCTGTTGTGTTTGCCTGCGCCCGATCGTTATTGACCGCTTTTGTTATAAGTAATAATGATTTAGGCGTTTTATCGGCATTATTTTCTAATAAGACTTTATTTTTCATGCCATTAAACAGGAATTTTCTTCTGCAAATCAACTTCATCCGGCAGAAACAAGCGGTGTAAACAGGATAAAATTCGAATTAAATCTGCGCTCTTTACCTTGAGGCGTAGTGCGTTGTGCTGGTTAACAATCCGTTTACTAACTATTTACTCGGAAAATGCCCCGTGCAAAAAACATATTGCACAGTAATCGTACAGAAAAACTTACACAACGCTCTGCACAAGATCTATTACACTGTCGGCATCATTTAGCTGCGCGGAAATTCTGCATGAAACTGACCATCGAGCGCCTGACCGCGCTGTCCCCGCAAGACCTTATCGACCTCGGTAAAATTTGGCCGCACCAGCAGCCGGAACAGTGGCAGAGCTGGCTGAGCAACGGCAAGGCGCTGTTCGCCGCCCGCTTCAACGAGCGGCTGCTGGGGGCGGTGAAAATCGCGCTGCAGGACGACCGCGCCGAACTGCAGGACCTGCTGGTGCGCGAAGTGACGCGCCGCCGTGGCGTCGGTCTTTACCTGGTGCAGGATGCGCAGCGTCAGCTGCCGCAGGCCGCCCACTGGCAGCTGTCGACCGCCGGCCTGGCGCCGCGCGAACGCGGGGAAGTCGATAACTTCATGCGCGCCTGCGGCTTCGCACCGCAGGGCGATCTCTGGCAAAAATGAAACGCCGGCTGGCGGCGCTGGTCTTGATTGCGCTGGGGCTGGCGGCCGCGCTCCTCGGGCGCCAGCAGGCGCTGCGCCTGGCCTCAGGCTGGGATCAGCAGGTTTATGTCTGGCAGCGGGTCTGGACGCCGCAGCACGCCGATGCGCTGGCGCACAGCCGCGATCTGTTCGGTGGGCTGCGCGTGCTGGCGCTGCAGGTACATCCGCGCGAGGGCTGGCGGGAGATCCCAGCCGATCTCAGCCTGCTGAAGCAGGACGGCCGCCCGCTCTGGCTGGTAGCACGCCTCGACGGCCAGCTGCCGCAGCTGGACCAAGAAGCCATTATCCAGCGTCTGCTGGCGCTCACCCAACGCTGGCAGGCGGCCGGGCTGCCCGTCACCGGCGTCGAGATCGATCATGACGCCGCCACCGCCCGCCTGCCGGACTACCAGCGCTTTCTACAGCGGCTGCGCCAACGGCTGCCCACCGCTTTGCAACTCGGCATCACCGCCCTGCCGGCTTGGATCGGCTCACCCGCTCTGCCCGGCGTACTGCAGCAGGCCGACAGCTCCGTCCTGCAGGTGCACGCGGTGCTCTCGCCGCAGCAGGGGCTGTTTGACGGCCCCTTGGCGCTGCGCTGGGTGCGGCAGTACGCCGCCGTCACACCGAAGCCGTTTCGCGTCGCGCTGCCGGCCTACGGCATGGCGCTGCTGGGGTTTGATGCGCAGGGCGCGCAGGTGGAGAGCGAATCCTCGCTGCGCGTGGCGGGCAACGGCCGCGAGCTGACGGTCGCGCCGCAGCAGATCGCCGATTTTCTGCAGACGCTGGCGCAGCAAACGCCGCCCCGGCTGCGCGGCATTATCTGGTTTCGCTTGCCGCTGGTGGACGATCGGCGCGCCTGGTCGCTCGCCACGCTGCGAGCGGTGATCGAACGGCGGCCGCTGAACGTCGACTGGCAGGTAAAATTTAGGCCTCAGCCACAGCAAAACGGGCTGTATGATCTGATAATTCATAACAACGGGCTGGTGGACGCCCCGCTGCCGCAAGAGGTGGTCATCCACGCCGACGACTGCCTGGCAGCGGACGCGGTCGGCAACTACCGGCTGGAATCCGCACCGCAACGGCAACGCTTTATCCGCATCAGCGGCGACCAGCTGCGCGCCGGGCAATCCCGGCCGCTGGGCTGGCTGCGCTGCCAACAACTGACGCCAGGAGGCACCCTTGTCACACCTTGATTCGCGCGCGGCACGGAACACCCGCCGCCTTCTTCCGCTGGCCATGCTGATCGGCGCCGCGCTGGCGCTGCCGCTGAACGGCTATGCCTGCGGTCCGGATTTTCCTAACCGGCTGCTGATCGACCGCAACGGCACCCTGCTGTATATGCCGGAGGGCAATTTCGCCTTCGAAGCCGGCCGGCTGGTGCCGGCGGATAAGCAGCTGCCGCGCTGGCAAGCCCCGCCGCCGCCGATGCCGCCGAAACCGATGCCGCAGTCGCCGGAAACGGTGGCGATCGGCAAAATGCGCGCCGCCAAAACGGTGGAAGAGGCTGACGCCGTCAATACTCAGGGGTTGTCCAACGCCGCGCGCCTTTATCAACTGGGCGCCGTCGCTTTCGCCAGCCACGATCCGCGCGCCACAGAGTATTTCCAGCAGGTGCTGAAGCTGCCGGCCGCCGAACAGGGCGACTGGGGACTGCGGGCGCAGTATTCGCTTGGGCGGGTGTTGATGAATGACCACGGCACGCCGATGAATGAATCGGGTGAAGCGGCGCCCGCCGCCGAGCATCCGCCTAAAGCCGAACTTGAACAGGCGCTGGCGGCGTTCCAGCAGGTGATCGATCGGGTGAAAAGCGGCGCCGCCGACCCCGATCAGCTGGCGCTGAGCAGCCTCGGTCAGCAGGCGCGCATCCACCTGTGGCTGGGTGACGTCGCCCCCGCCGCCCACCTGTATGCACAGCAGGCGGCGCAGGGCGATCCGAGCGGCGGGCAGTCGCTGCAGTACGTCTCCAGTTTCCTGGTCAATCCCGACCATCTGGAAACGCTGAAACAGGTTATCGGCGATCCCTTAATCCAACAGCTGGTGACCATTGAACTGTTCGCCCGCAGCGGCAACCTGCAGATGGCGGATACCGACGGCAACGGCCGCTCCGCACAGATCATCAGCCAGATCCTGACGCTGCTGGACGGCACGGTGAAAAGCGGCTTCGCCGGCAGCGATCGGCTGGCGGCATTGGCCTACCGTTCCGGGCAGTACCCGATGGCGGCCAGCCTGCTGAAAAACGCCGGCGACAGCGGCCTGGCGTGGTGGCTGCGCGCCAAAATGGCGCTGCGTGACGGTGACGTGAAAGCTGCCACCGCCGCCTATGCCAAGGCGGCAAGCGCATTCCCCGCCGACGAAAGCTGGGGCGAACAGCGCAACGCCGACTTCGTCGCGGAAACCATCGTGCCCGAGTGCCGGGTGGCCGGCGAACAGGCTATCCTGGCGCTCAACCGCGGCGACTATCTGCAGGCGATGGACCTGCTGTATCGCGGCAAGGCGATCTACTGGGCCGACGTGGCCGACGTGGCGGAGCGGGTGTTGACCGTCGATGAGTTGAAAGGCTTTGTCGATAAGCACGCCCCGGCGCCGACGACGCCGCTCAAGCCGGTTAACCCGGACGACTACGGTGGCCAGCAGATCACGCCGGAAGTGCAGCTGCGCGAACTGTTGGCGCGGCGCTTGATGCGCGCCGGGCGGGCCGCAGAGGCGCAGGCCTACTTCGATATCCCCAACTACCGCCAGGCGGCGCAGCAGTATGCCGACGAGCTGAAGGCCGCCAAGGACAAGTCCGCCGCGCCGCTGACGCGCGCACAGGCTTACTATCGCGCCGCCAACCTGCTACGCGCCCAGGGGCTGGAGTTTACCGGCTATGAGATGACGCCGGACTACGCCATCTATGGCGCCGGCTATTCCTATCTGGGGGATGCGTTCGATACTCGCGAGCTGAAGCACAAAAGCTGGATAGACAGCGCAGAAGCGGCGCGCGCCAAGGCGGCGCTGCCGGCGCAGGACAACCGTTTCCTGCACTATCGCTGGCAGGCCGTGGGGTTGGCGCAGCAGGCGGCCGATCTGCTGCCGCCGAAAAGCCAGGCCTACGCCGCCGTGCTGTGTAACGCCGCCAGCTGGGTTATCAAGCGTGACGCCAAGACCGGCCGGGCACTTTATCAGCGCTACATCAACACCGGCACCCGCTACCCGTGGGCGGCAAAATTCGGCTACGACTGCCCGGCGCCGGACTTCGCCACTGTTGCGCCATAACGCCGAATTTCAGGCATGAAAAAGCCCGGCTTGCCGGGCTTTTTTTTTCGAATATCGCATCGACTCAGGCTTCAATCGCCATTTTCAATTTCTTCATGGCGTTCTTTTCCAACTGGCGCACACGCTCGGCGGAAACGCCGTACTGATCGGCCAGCTCCTGCAGCGTCGACTTGTTGTCGTCGTCCAGCCAACGGGCGCGGATGATATGCTGGCTGCGCTCGTCCAGACCTTCCAGCGCATAGGCCAGTTTGTCTGCGGCGTTGCTTTCCCAGTTATCTTCCTCGATGCCTTCGGCGAAGTCGGAGCTCTTGTCCTGCAGGTACAGCACCGGCGCCATCGCCTGGCCATCGCGGGCCTCATCGTCCGGAGTCGGATCGAAGGTCATGTCCTGCGCCGCCATGCGAGATTCCATCTCGCGCACGTCTTTGCTGGTGACGCCCAGCTCGCGGGCCACCAGTTCCACTTCGTCCTGGTTGAACCAGCCCAAACGCTGTTTGGTTTTGCGCAGGTTAAAGAACAGCTTGCGCTGCGCTTTGGTGGTCGCCACTTTCACGATGCGCCAGTTGCGCAATACGTACTCGTGGATTTCCGCCTTAATCCAATGCACCGCAAAGGAAACCAGACGCACGCCGACTTCAGGGTTGAAGCGGCGAACGGCTTTCATCAGGCCGATATTGCCTTCCTGAATCAGATCCGCCTGCGGCAGACCGTAGCCTGAATAGTTGCGGGCAATATGAGCGACAAAGCGCAGGTGAGACAGGATGAGCTGCTTAGCGGCATCCAGATCGCCCTGATAATGCAGCCGTTCAGCCAGCTCCCGCTCTTCCTCTGCCGTCAGCATCGGATAGGCGTTGGCTGCCCGGATATAGGCTTCCAAGCTACCTTGGGGTACTAAGGCTAAAGTTTGCATTTCTTTGGTCATTCAAACCCTCTCTATGAGAATACAAAATCATGCAGGTGATTATTACAGCGGGGAAATGATTGATTCTACGGCAGTTGCTGAAGCAAAAGCGGTTCCACACGCCGGGCACCTTAACATTTGCTGCAATTTTTGACCGTACTCCGCCCTATAAGTTCACCCTTTTTTGCAAGCATTGTTGCTGACAATACGTGACGAAGGTGCAGGCCGATAGGGAATTTGTGCGCTAAGAAGAGAGGTGTGGTGCTGACTTCGCTTGAGGTCACTCTTCTCCCGCAACGCGATCAAAAGCAGCAGGAGAAGAGTATACCAAAAAAATCTTACTGTGGTGTAAATCGGCGTAAATGTTGCACTGTCGCCAGCCAGGCGGCGATCCAGCCGATCATCGCGGAGATGATCAGCAGCAGGAGCGCCTCGTCCCAGCCCAGCCCGTGCAGGGTGAAGGTGGTGCCGAATACCTTGGCGACCCCGGCGACGACCGACTCCAGCTGCCACACCAGCGCGCCGGAGAGCACCAGCGACAGCAGCGCGCCGGCAAAGCCCAGCATCGCCCCGCCGTTGAGGAACGGCCGCAGGATAAAGCCGTCGGTGGCGCCGATCAGCTTCATCACGTTGATGGTGTCGCGACGGCTGAAGATGCTCAGACGCACGCTGTTGCCGATCACCAGGAACACCGCCACGATCATCAGCACGCCGATGATCGCCGCGATCTGGCCCGCCAGCCCGGTCAGCGCCGCCAGGCGGGCAAACCAGCTGTCATCCATACGCACTTCTTCCACGCCCTGCACCGCCGCTACACGATCGCGCAGGGTGTTGAGGGTGTCCGAACTCTGGAAGCTCATCTTCGGCGTGACGATCGCCACCGCCGGCAGCGGGTTCTCTTCCAGCATGTCC
Organism: Serratia sp. A07; assembly: GCF_058725505.1. Taxonomy (NCBI): domain Bacteria; kingdom Pseudomonadati; phylum Pseudomonadota; class Gammaproteobacteria; order Enterobacterales; family Yersiniaceae; genus Serratia; species Serratia sp. A07. The sequence continues at coordinate 94,524 of NZ_JBZXDO010000012.1, read as the reverse complement.
AGCGCGCCGCCAAAGCCCGACCAGTTGCGGAACTCGCCGCGCGCTTCTTCACGCGACAGGTAGTTCACCTTCTCCACGCCGGCTTCCGCCTTGATGGCGTCGAGCACTTTCAGCGCCGCGTCGTCATCGAGCGACTTATCCAGGTAGACCGTCAGCTGCGGCGTCGGGTACCACTGGCTGGCCGCGGTGCTGACGTTCTTCCACACGATGTAGCACACGCTAGGCAGCGTCAGGGAGATGGCGATCACCATCACCGTCAACAGCGTCGCCAACGGCTGGCGCAGCATGTCTTTGATGGCGTTCATCCAGGCGTAACGCCACTGTTCGCGCCAGCCGCCGCGCAGCGCCTTGCTCTTGGCGGTTTTTGCGTTATTGGCCATGGTGAGCGCCCCCTTGCATGCGGCCCTGGCTCAGCGTCAGGATGCGGTAATTACGGCGGGCGATAAGCCCGGTGTCGTGCGTCGCCATTAATACGGTGACGCCGACGCGGTTGAATTCTTCAAACAGGCGCAGAATGCCTTCCGACAGCGCGTCGTCCAGGTTGCCGGTCGGCTCATCCGCCAGCAGCACCGCCGGCTTGTTCACCACCGCACGGGCGATGCCCACGCGCTGCTGCTCACCGCCGGACAGCTGAATTGGGAAGTTTTTCGCTTTATCCAGCAAACCGACCTTGTCCAGCGCGGCGGAAACGCGGCGACGGATGTCTTCGGTGCTGGCGCCGGCGATGATCAGCGGCATCGCCACGTTGTCATACACCGTGCGATCCAGCAGCAGATGGTGATCCTGGAAGATCATGCCGATCTGCCGACGCAGGAACGGCACCTCACGGTTTTTCAAACGGCTGATGTCGTGGCCGCCAAACCAGATGTGGCCGGCGCTGGGCCGTTCGATACCGCAAATCAGTTTCAGCAGGGTACTTTTCCCCGCGCCGGAATGGCCGGTCAGAAACGCCATTTCCGCCGGGCGCAGATGGAAATCGACCCCCTGCAGCGCTTGCCGTCCGCCCAGATAAGCTTTACTGACCTGTTCAAAGCGAATCATCCGTATTAATCCTCTCGGGCAAAAAGTGCCTCAATAAAATCGTCAGCCTTAAACGGCCGCAAATCTTCGATGCCTTCCCCGACGCCGATATAGCGAATCGGGATACCGAACTGATCGGCGATGGCGAAGATCACCCCGCCCTTGGCGGTACCGTCCAGTTTAGTCAGCGTGATGCCGGTTAAGCCCACGGCCTCATTAAATAATTTCGCCTGACTGACCGCATTCTGGCCGGTGCTGGCATCGAGCGTCAGCATAACCTCATGGGGGGCCTGGTCGTCCAGTTTTTTCATGACGCGGACGATCTTCTTCAGCTCTTCCATCAGGTGCGATTTGTTCTGCAGACGGCCGGCGGTATCGGCGATCAAGACATCGATGCCGCGCGCCTTGGCAGCCTGCACCGCATCGAAGATCACCGAAGCGGAATCCGCGCCGGTATGCTGCGCCACCACCGGGATGCGGTTGCGTTCGCCCCACACCTGCAGCTGCTCTACCGCCGCGGCGCGGAAAGTATCCCCCGCCGCCAGCATCACCGACTTGCCTTCCGCCTGGAACTGACGCGCCAGCTTACCGATGGTGGTGGTTTTACCCACGCCGTTCACGCCGACCATCAGGATGACATACGGGGTTTTCCCGCTGACATCCAGCGGCTGATCGACCTTGGCCAGAATTTCGGACATTTCCTCCTTCAGCTTGCCGTACAGCGCTTCGGCGTCTTTCAGCTGCTTGCGGCTGGCGTGCTGGGTCAGGGAGGTGATGATCTTGCGCGTGGTATCCACGCCGACATCGGCGATCAGCAGCTGTTCTTCCAACTCGTCGAACAGGTCGTCGTCGATCTTTTTACCGCGGAACAGCCCCATAAAGCCGGAGCCAAGGTTTTGCTTGGTCTTCAGCAGGCTGCGCTTCAGGCGAGCGAAGAAGCCTTCTTTGGTCGGGCGCTCCTGCTCTTGCGCAGCGGCCAGCGCTACAGGTTCAAGCAGCTCTTCTTCTTCCGGCTCGGGTTCTGGTTCGACGACAGGCTCAGGCTCGACGACCGGCTCGGGCTCAACGACCGGCTCAGGCTCAACAATCGGCTCTGGCTCAACAATCGGCTCAGGCTTGACGACCGGCTCAGGTTCGACGACAGGCTCTGGCTCAACGACCGGTTCAGGTTCGACAACCGGCTCAGGTTCAACAACTGGCTCTGGCTCAATGACCGGCTCAGGTTCAACAACTGGCTTTGGCTCAACGACCGGCTCAGGTTCGACGACCGGTTCGGGCTCAATGACTGGCTCTGGCTCAACGACCGGCTCAGGTTCGACAACCGGCTCTGGCTCGGCGATCGGCTGCTGCTGCGCCACTACCTGCTCGGTCACGCTGACAATCTCTTCGGCCAACGCTTGCGCCGTTGGGTGTTCGGCCGCCGCCGGCAGGTTCTCCGCGATTTGTTCGCCGGCCTGACCGTTATCCCACTCTCCCGGGGTGTCGACGGAGGCGGCAGGTTCAGATTCCTGGGCGGGGAGCTTGTCATCCAGCTTGGCGGCTGCCGGTTCAGCCGGCGTCTCCGCGGCCTGAGGCTCCGCCTGCTCTACCGGCTGCTCAGGTTGCTGTTGCTCTTCTTCCTTTTCCTTCTGGCCAAAGCCCAGCCAGGAGAAAAACCCACGTTTCTTATCTTTTGCCATGTTATGACTCTACTCCGTACCGAAGGCTCGCTTACCCTACATACCTGAAGGATATATGCTGACAATAATCCGCCGAGTCTATCACTTTCCCTCGCGCAGCAACACGCATCCGGCATGCTTTCCGGTGTGAAATCAGACAACAAAGTTTTACCGTTCCCCCCGACGCCCGTCACCGGTAGAATAGGGGCAACTTTTCGTTAACCTCTGCGGCCCCGCGCCGCAAAAGAAATCAAACAACGCTTATGACAAGACTCTCGCCACGGGCGGCGGCCAAAAAACCGCCCCAGGCCGCAGCCGGACAGATCCGCATCATCGGCGGCCAATGGCGCGGTCGCAAGCTTCCGGTGCCGAACAGCCCGGGGCTGCGCCCCACCACCGATCGGGTGCGCGAAACCCTGTTCAACTGGCTGGCGCCGGTGATTCAGGGCGCGCGCTGTCTGGACTGTTTCGCCGGCAGCGGCGCATTAGGGCTGGAAGCGCTGTCGCGCTACGCCGGCAGCGCCACGCTGCTGGAATTCGAACGGCCGGTGGCGCAGCAGCTGGAAAAAAATCTGGCGCTGCTGCAGGGCAAAGGGGTGGTTATCAACACCAACGCGCTGAGCTGGCTGGCGGGCGAGGGCCAACCGTTTGACGTGGTGTTTCTCGATCCGCCGTTTCGCAAAGGCCTGCTGGCGGAGACCGCCTTGTTGCTGGAGCAGCGAGGCTGGCTGGCCGACGAGGCCTGGATCTATGTAGAAGCCGAGGCGGAAAGCGCCGCGGCGGACGTGCCTGCCAGCTGGCAGCTGCACCGGGAGAAGGTCGCCGGCCAGGTGGCCTATCGCCTTTATATTCGTTCGCAAGAGAAAACCGACCATGCTGATTAATCTGGGCCGCCTGCTGATGCTGTGCGTGTGGGGCTTCCTGCTCTCTAACCTGTTCCATCCGTTTCCCAAGCCGCTGAAGTATTTCATCGACGTGGCGCTGTTCTTTATGGTGGTGATGCACGGCCTGCAGCTGGTGCTGCTGAAATCCACCCAGCCGAAGGATCAGCCGATCAGCTACTGGCAAGAAGCCAAGATCTTTATCTTTGGCGTGTTCGAGCTGTTGGCCTGGCAGAAGAAACAGCCTCCCATCAAGAAGAAGTGACCGCTACGGCTGAACGGTGAAAGAGACAAAGCGCGTGCCCTGCATGTTCAACGTGCCCTGCGCGCCTTGTTCTATCGGGTTGTATTGCCACTGTTTCAGCCGAAGCTGGATGTCTTCACCGCCCTGTACCGGGCGGAACACCACCTCGTAATACATCGGCTCATTGACCAGCGGTTCGCGCTGCGGCGCACGGGTTTTGGCGACCGGGAAGCTGCGCTTGTCGCTCACCGTCACCTGCAGACTGCGCATCGGTGCGCGGTCGTTTTCCGCCTCCTGCTGGCGCTGTTTGAAGTAGCGTTGCGTGGCCAGCACGGCGATCAGCGCAATCACGGCGACAAAAAACAACGGTGGCTTACTCATCGGTTTCCCATTTCCTTCGCGGCCAAATCGGCGTAAACATAGCATTCTCAAGAAAGCATTGTCGATCGTCGGCAGGCTACCTACACTGAAATAAGAAGTGACATGGGTGACAGTTTGGAGCCGGTTGTTGCGGCTCCCTCATACATAAGGAAGACATAATGAGTTGGCCGTTCCTTGCCGTATTCTTTTCCGGTTGGCTGTTCGTCGACGCCTCATACCGTGGGCCGCGCTGGCAACGCTGGGTGTTCAAACCCGTCACGCTGCTGCTGCTGTTGCTGTTGGCCTGGCAGGCGCCGGTGCTCAGCGCGGCAGGTTATCTGATCGTACTCGGCCTGCTGGCGACGCTGATCGGCGACGCGCTGCTCCTGTTGCCGCGCGAGCGGGTGCTGTACGCCATCGGCGCCTTTTTCCTCTCCCACCTGCTGTATACCCTGAGCTTCGCCAGCCAGATGACGTTCAGTCTGTTCTGGCCGCTGCCGCTGGCGCTGCTGGCGATAGGCGCGTTGCTGCTGGCCACCCTTTGGACCCGGCTGGAAGAGATGCGCTGGCCGATCGTCACCTACGTGGCGATGACGCTGCTGATGGTCTGGTTGGCGGGCGAACAATATTTCCTGCGCAGCACCGATTTCGGCTTCTCGCTGCTGACCGGTACCTCACTATTGCTGCTGGCCAACGTGGTTTGGCTGATCAACCGCTACCGTTTCACCTTCCGCGCAGCGGACGCCATCGTCGCTTTCTGTTACTTCTCCGGCCACTTCCTGATCGTGCGCTCACTCTACCTGTAACGACCTGCCGCGGGTTCGGCACGCCGAACCCGTTCCCACATCAAGCCAACGCTTTCAACGTTAAGGCATCATCGGCGCCCAGCTGATTGCGATACAGATCGCCGTCGCGCGAGAAGAACGCCAGCGTGCTGCCATCCGCCCGCAGCAGGGCGATGCCGTCCGGCGCCGGGCGCCAGCCCACCACCTCGGCCGCAAACACGCTTTGCAGACAACGTTGCCGATCCACCAGCTGATAGCCGTTGGTTTCACTTTGCTCATTCGCCAAAAACTCGATTTGGCATTGCCGTTCGCTGTCGGCCACCTGCCATTGCCCCGCCAGCGACTGCGCGGTCGGCAGCGCCAGGCTGCCGGCCATGACCGCACTCGTCACCATCATGCCGCCCGCCGCCAGAGCGGTGCGCGTTAAAGTACCTTTCATACCGGGCTCCCGCATCACGCCCGGCCGAGACTGCGCCGGGCGTGTCGTTGCTGTGTTACACGATAAAGTCGGTGGCGACGTCTACCTGACCGACGATTTTCACCAGGAAGTCCGGCGCCTGATGACCCCCGATGTTCACCGCCAGATCGGTCACGTTGTTGGAAGCATTGTAGCTGAGCAATGCTTCACCGGCCGCGCCGCTGAAATGATCGACGAAGTGGATGAAATCGCTGCTCTGCGCCTCTTTGTTGAAGAACGACAGGTCAATTTTGTCGATCCCTTTCTGGAAGTCGCGGATCCAGTCCGAAGCACCCGGTGCAGAATCGCTGGCGGCAGAGAACACGAAGGTATCCTGGCCGGAACCGCCCCACAGCTCATCCGCCCCACCGCCGCCGAACAGCACGTCATTGCCCGCACCGCCTTTCAGGACGTTGTTGGCCGCATTGCCGACGATCACGTCATTGCCGGAACCGCCAATGGCGTTCTCGATGGTCACCCCGGCGGCGATCGAGACGTTGCCCTTCAGGCCGCCCACGTCGGAGAACGATTTCTCATTCAGGTTGATGCGCTGGTTAGCGGTATAACCGGAGAAATCGAAGGTATCGTTGCCGCCCGCATCCCAGACCGCAAAGATCACTTTCTGCGAGTTGCTGGTGGTGCTGAGGAAGTCACGACCGGTGTTGGAGTTAAAGCCGTACACGGTGTCGCCGGTGCGGGTCGACAGGTTGGCGCCATACAGATGTTGAATGGCGGCAATGTCATCCAGCAGAGGAGCAGCGGCGTAATGACCGCCGTTGTCCCCACCGGTGTTGGTTTCGCTCCAGTAGCTCATCAGGCTGAACTGACGGGTATCTTCCGCGTAAGTGACGTCGCGGTAGGTCGGGTTGCCTTCACCGGCGTTGTAATCGCCTGGATGGCTCAGGCCCAGCGCATGGCCAATCTCATGGGTGAACGTCTGGCGGCCGTAGTCTTCGGTCGCCGGATGCTTCACGTTGGACTGGTTGACGTTGTACCAGGTCTGGCCGCCCAGATCCTGGCCCTGCCAAATGGTGTTCGGCAGGAAGGCATAGGCCTGAGTGCCGTAATCATAGTGGCCGGGGCGATCCTGGCTGTAGTTGCCGAAGGTGATGTTGGCCTTTTGACCGGCCGCCACTTCGGTGAAGGTGATATTGGCGACGTCAGCCCAGGACTGCAGCGACAGCTTAGCCTGCTGCTGCTGTTCCGCGCTGAACTTGCTCAGCCCGGTGTCGCCGGCGACGTTGGTGGCAGAGAACTTATAGTCCGGGAAGGAGAAGGTTAATTTAACCGGTTGGCCAAATACCTTGTAACCGTTCCAGGTTTGGTTCTCACGGGTAATAAACAGCCCAGCTTGCTCGTTAGAAAATGAATCCTTGCCATTAATCTGAATCCCGTTGCCACGCTCATGATAATGCAGCAGGTCGGCTACAGCATCGTAGCCGGTTTTGGCGGCTGCGAAGTTGGATTCAGTAATTTCAATTGCCTTTTTAGTAGATTGCATTGGTTCGATTCCACTCATTATCTGATCGTTATCAATCAGACAGATAGACATAACCTCCCCGTAAGCTACGGTTAATGAACCTTAAGCTTGCTGGAAGGGGCTTATGCGCCGTTACCGGCAGTGTGTTAGGTAGAATTAATGCATATATATCAGCAAATAAGATTGCCATTAAAAATGGTAATCGATTCCAATTATAGGCAGGGCCGCGAAACTGAACATAAAATAATCAACCTTTTATTGTCTCAACGAAAGTTTGTTATGCTGCTTTTTAGGCTTATTTACAAAACAAATGAAACTTAACGAGGATAAGTTGGCACCAAACTTCAATAACAATGCGGCCTGCAGGCACAAGCGAATCATGCTGGCTTGGCATGGGTAAAAAGGTAAATTTTGCTAAAGCGTTATAGATTAATAACTCTTTATTATTAGGCCGGGCGACTTTTTAGTTTCTATAGGAATATTATTTTCTTATTTAAACTAACGGCAGTGAGGCTTTTCACCCAAATAGGGGATAAGAAAAGCCTATAGATTTAAATTCGCATTATTCATTATTGAATGAATACCCCTTTATACACTCGAACGCCGTTAGCAATAATTCTCATCCGGCGCTTGACTCTGGAGTTGACTCCAGGGTGTAGAGTCAGCTGAGCAAACCCGTTTAACAGCCCGAAGGGGGGGACGTTATGCACAACCAGCAAAACCATAATCATCAGGAACATCATCACGCCGAAGGCGGATGCGGCTGCAACCACAGCCACAGCAAAACTCAGCATGGCTGCAGCAGCGAGCCGAAAAACGCCGCCGCACAGGCCGAACACGCCCACCACCATCACGATCATGGCGATAGCGGCTGCTGCACCGCCGCGCCCGACGATCCGGACGAGGAAAGCGACAGGCTGGCCGCCGCTCCCCCTTCCGGTAGCCAACGTTTCAGCTGGAAAGTCACCGGCATGGACTGCCCCAGCTGCGCCAAGAAAATCGAAAATGCCGTCACCGCACTCCCCGGCGTCGACAGCGCGCGCGTGTTGTTCGCCACCGAGAAACTGGTGGTCGACGCGCAGTCCGACATCAGCCTGCGGATCCAGGACGCGGTCGCCCAGGCCGGCTTTACCCTGCTCGGCACTCAGACCGCCAAAGCCGCCGCGCCGAAAACCTCACGCTTCGGCGAATTCGCACCGCTGCTGCTGTTGACCACCCTGATGGTCGTCAGCTGGGTGCTGGATCGGGTTAACCCGGAGCTGGGCCGCATCGCCTTTATCGCCACCACGCTGGTCGGGTTGGCACCGGTCGCCGCCAAGGCGCTGCGTCTGATTCGTTCCGGCACGCCGTTCGCCATCGAAACGCTGATGAGCGTGGCGGCCATCGGCGCGCTGTTCATCGGCGCCACCGCCGAGGCGGCGATGGTGCTGCTGCTGTTTATGGTCGGTGAACTGCTGGAATCCTACGCCGCCAACCGCGCGCGGCGCGGGGTGACGGCGCTGATGGAGCTGGTGCCGGAAGATGCGCTGCTGCTGCAAGGTGCGGAGCGCAAACGCGTGCCGGTCGCCAGCCTGCGTCCGGGCGACGTGATTGAAATCGCACCCGGCGGGCGCCTGCCGGCCGACGCCGAGCTGCTCAATCCATTCGCCAGCTTCGACGAAAGCGCCCTGACCGGCGAATCGGTACCGGTCGAGCGCCAACAGGGTGAGAAAGTGGCCGCCGGCAGCCTGTCCGTCGATCAGGCGGCGCAGATGAAGGTGATCTCCGAGCCCGGCAAAAACGCCATCGACCGCATTTTGCAGCTGATTGAGGAGGCCGAAGAGCGCCGCGCGCCGATCGAACGCTTCCTCGATCGGTTCAGCCGTTATTACACCCCGGCCATTATGCTGCTGGCCGTCGCGGTGATCCTGGTGCCGCCGCTGCTGTTCTCGCAGCCGTGGGATACCTGGATCTATCGCGGCCTGACGCTGCTGCTGATCGGCTGCCCATGCGCATTGGTGATCTCGACCCCGGCGGCGATCACATCCGGGCTGGCAGCCGCCACGCGGCGCGGCGCGCTGATTAAAGGCGGTGCGGCGCTGGAGCAACTGGGCCAGATCCAAACTATCGCCTTCGATAAAACCGGCACCCTGACCGAAGGCAAGCCGACGGTGACCGACGTGCTGCCGATCGGCGCGCTCACCGAACAGCGGCTGCTGCAGCTTGCCGCCGCGGTGGAAGCCGGTTCACATCACCCGCTGGCGCAGGCGATCATCAACCGCGCCGCCGAAAGCGGGACGGAGCTGCCGCTGGCGCAGGCGCGCCGCGCCCTAGCCGGCGTCGGCGTGGAAGGGATCGTGGACGGCAAGACCGTGCTGATCAGCGCGCCGGGCAAGCTGACACCGGGCCTACTCGACGCCCAATGGCAGAGCCAGGTGGACAAGCTGGAAAATGCCGGTAAAACGGCGGTAGTGGTGCTGGAAGACGGTGCGCCCATCGGCTTGCTGGCGCTGCGCGATACGCTGCGCGGCGACGCCAAACAGGCCATAGCCGAACTGAACGCGCTGGGTATTCGCGGCGTGATGCTGACCGGCGACAACCCACGCGCCGCCGCGGCGATCGCCGGCGAGCTGGGCCTCGACTATCGTGCCGGTCTGCTGCCGGAAGATAAGGTCAGCGCGGTTACCGAACTGAGCGAACTGCGCCCGACGGCGATGATCGGCGACGGCATCAACGACGCCCCGGCGATGAAGGCCTCCAGCATCGGCATCGCCATGGGCAGCGGCACCGACGTGGCATTGGAAACCGCCGACGCCGCCCTGACCCACAACCGGCTGGTGGGCGTCGCGGAGATGATCCGCATCTCGCGCGCCACCCACGCCAATATCCGGCAAAACATCACCATCGCATTGGGGCTGAAGGGGGTCTTCCTGATCACCAGCCTGCTGGGGCTGACCGGTTTGTGGCTGGCGGTGCTGGCTGACTCCGGCGCCACCGCGCTGGTCACCGCCAACGCGCTGCGGCTGTTGAAAAAGCGCAGCTAAGTTCGGAAACTAATACGGGCGCGGCATACCGCGCCCGTTGTCATTTCGGGGAAAGAGACTTTTCCTTCATCAATACGACCTTGTCGCCGTTATACGCCTTTACGCAGCAAATAACGGTATGGCGCCTGCTCGGTCTCCTGCGCCACCAGCGTGTGTTCCATAAAGCGGCAGAACCCCGGAATATCGCGGGTGGTAGCCGGATCGTCGGCGATAATCAGCAGCGTTTCGCCGTTGTCCATATGGCGCACGGTTTTACGCACCATCATCACCGGTTCCGGGCAACGCAGGCCCAGCGCGTCGAGCGTCTGGTCTGCCTGGGCAAATAAGTCAGTCATGCAATTTTTCTCGTTCAAAAACGATCGGCGAACGCTCGCCGCATCTCATTAGCGCCTAGTTTACGCCGGTAGTTTTTCTGCGCAAGATGCGTTAACGTTTGCGTTAAATTTAACCATTGCATTGGTTGCGCAAACGCGTATCATGCCGCCGCGCAGCGTTTTTTGCTGTTTTAACAAGACACACTGGGTTCCCTCACCCCACTGCTAAAAAGGCTACAATATGTATTCGTTTACCGCACAGCAGCGCTTCACGGCGTTGGTCTGGCTTTCGCTGTTTCATATCGCCATCATTACCTCCAGCAACTACCTGGTGCAGCTGCCGATCACCGTTTTCGGCTTCCATACCACCTGGGGCGCTTTTACCTTCCCGTTTATCTTCCTGGCGACCGATCTGACCGTGCGCATTTTCGGCGCGCCGCTGGCGCGGCGGATTATCCTGGCGGTGATGGTGCCGGCGCTGTTCATCTCTTACGTGATCTCCACCGTCACCTATCAGGGAGAGTGGCAGGGATTCGCGGCGCTGGGCAGTTTTAACCTGTTCGTGGCGCGCATCGCCGTGGCCAGCTTCATGGCCTATGTGCTCGGCCAGATCCTCGACGTACATGTGTTCAACCGCCTGCGCCAGCGCAGCGCCTGGTGGGTGGCACCGGCAGCGGCGATGTTCTTCGGCAACATCAGCGATACGCTGGCGTTCTTCTTCATCGCCTTCTACAAGAGCAGCGATCCCTTCATGGCCAACAACTGGGTGGAGATCGCGCTGGTGGATTACAGCTTCAAGGTGATGATCTGCCTGCTGTTCTTCCTGCCGATGTACGGCGTGTTGCTGAACATGCTGCTCAAACGCATCGCGGCGCGCAGCGGCAGCCTGCAGCCGAGCTGAGCCGTGCTATTCTGGGCGGCCCTATCCTTTGGAGGCCGCCCATGACCCCAATCGTTCGCAACGCCACGCTCGAAGAAATCCACCGTCTTTATCAACGCATCCCCGAATTCGGCAACCTGCATAGCCTGGCCGATCTGCAGCGGCGCATCGGCATCGCCCCCGCCAGCCTGTTGATCGCCGAAATCGACGGTCAGCCGGCCGGTTTCAAGCTCGGTTATCAACAGCGGGAAACGGTGTTTTACAGCTGGCTGGGCGGGGTGCTGCCGGCGTTTCGTCGCCACGGCGTGGCGCAGGCCTTGTTGGCCGAACAGGAACGCTGGGCGCAGGCGCAGGGCTATCGCCAGCTGACGGTCAAAACCCGTAACCGGTTCCGCGCCATGCTGACGATGCTGCTCACCCATCACTATCAGATTGTTCAGCTGGAAAAGAAAGGCGAAGTGGCTGATTATCGGCTATTACTGGAAAAAAACTTGTGACAACATCTGCCTTGCATTTCAACCTGGAATAGGTTGCGATACGACAGTGAATCCCTACCGGAAAGGAATAAGGAAGCCCGATGCGTAAAGTAGCGAAATTGATGGGTATCAGCCTGCTGGCGCTTGGCCTCGCGGCCTGCGACGGCAACACCAAAGACACCAAGGCAGCATCTGGCAGTGCGGCAGCCAGCGCGGCGGCCGGGCAGCAGGTCAGCCTGCTGGACGGCAAACTGGCGTTCACGCTGCCGGTCGGCATGGCGGATCAGAGCGGCAAGCTGGGTAACCAGGCCAACAACATGCATGTTTACGCAGACAGCACTGGTCAGCGCGCGGTGATCGTCATCCTGGGCGACAAGACCGCCGACAGCCTGGAGACCCTGGCCAAGCGCCTGGAGAATACCCAGCGCGCGCGTGACGCCAACCTGCAGGTGATCACCAACAAGGCGCTCGACGTCAACGGCGTGCCGCTGCGTCAGCTGGACAGCATCATCACCAGCAGCGGCGAAAAAGCCTATTCCTCCGTCCTGATCGGCTCGCTGAACAACAACATGCTGACCATTCAGGTGACGCTGCCGGCAGACAATCAGCAGCAGGCGCAGACCGAAGCCGAAGGCATCATCTCCACCCTGAAGCTGAAGCAGTAATCCCACAGGGGGCCGGTTTGCCGGCCCTTTCGTTTTTACGCCAGCGCCTGCGCCAGCAGGGTGATCGGATGTTCACAGCGCTTGCTGGTGGACATTTCTATCTGCCATTTGCAGGTCTCGCAGTCGGTCACCACCAGATCCACCCCGCTCTCTTCGATCTGCCGGAACAGCGGCGCGCCGATGCCTTGCGAAGTGGCATAGTTCTCCGATTTGAACCCGTAGGTGCCGGCGATGCCGCAGCACTGCGAATCCAGCACCACCAGCTCCAGCCCCGGTATCTGCCGCAGCAGCTCCAGGGTGTAGGCGGTCCAGCCCATCTTCTCCATATGGCAAGGCGTGTGATATGCCACCCGCAGCGGCGTGTGCTTCAACGGCAGGCTACGCCCCTGATTGATCAGGCGATAGAGATAGCGCGTCGCCAGCTCCACCCGATCGCGCACCGGGGTGGTGTCCACGTCCAGCAGATGAGGGTATTCGTCGCGCAGGGTGAAGGTGCAGCTCGATGAGGTTGCCACCACCGGGATACCGCGTTCCAACACCGTTTCATGCAGCGATTCGGCGTTGACCCTGGCCTGCTTTTTGGCCTGCTCGATAAACCCGTTGGCGATCAGCGGCACGCCGCAGCATTTCTCGCGTTTCAGCAGCTGCACGCCGATATCCAGCGCGTTGAACACCCGGATCAAATCCTTGCCCAGCTGCGGATGGTTATAGTTGACGAAGCAGCCGTGGAAAAACGCCACCTGCTCGGCGTAACGCTGCTGAGCCTGCGCCTGTTGCCGGTACCAGCGGCGGAAAGTGCCGAACGAGTATTTCGGCAGTTCGCGACGGTGATCGATCTTCAGCGCCTTGTCCAACAGCTTGCGCACCGGTTTCAGCCCGGTAGCGGCGTTGACGATCGGCGCGAACGGCGTCGACAGCGAGCCCATGATGTCGGTGTGGCTGAGGATGGCGTCGCGCAGCGTCGGCTTGCTCTGGGCGAAGTCGGCGCGGGCGCGCTGAATGATGTCGCCGATTTTGACGTCGGACGGGCAGGCCACTTCACAGCGCTTGCAGTTGGTGCAGTATTTCAGCGCTTCGTCGTACAGCGCCGGATCTTTCAACCGCAGCCGCTCGCCGTCCGGCCCCGCCTGTTTTGGCCCCGGATAGAGCGGGTTCACTTTGGCGACCGGGCAGTAGGTGGTGCAGACGGTGCATTTGATGCAGCTTTCAAAGCTGTGGTCCTGATGCAGGCTCATGCGTTTTCCTCCGCGGCGATCTGCTGCGCGACGTGCAGCGCACCGATCAATGACACGCCGGCGCCGCAGCCCTGCTGCAGCGGATCGTAGCCGCCGGCGACCGCGCCGATGGCATACAGATTGTCGAACGGCATTCCCTGTTTCATCGCCCGCAGCCTGCCGTCGGTGCGCACGCCAAACTGCAGATAAGGCTGCGGTGCAAACAGCTCGCGCCGGCTCCAGTCGGCGCGATCGGCGCGGCTGTGCACGTCCAGTTCGAAGATCGGCTCGCGCACCCCATCGAAATCCGCCACCAGCCCGTTGCTGAAGAAGCTGCCGCTGGCCAGCACCACCTGCTGCGCCCGCAGCGGAATATCGCCGTGGTTACGGGTATACAGGCCGGTGACGCGGCCGGCTTCACACTCGGCGCGCAGCACGCTGTCGCCAGGCATGAAAACGCCGCCCAGCTGTTGGAAACGCCGCCGCAGTGCCTGATGCAAGCGCATGCCGGGCACCGAAGGCGGCAGCGTCGGCAGCAGCCGGATCGGTTTGCCGACCGCATCCTGCAGCACCGCCAGCGACGCATCGTCCTCCAGGCCCAAACAGGCCGGCAGGAAGAGCGCGTCGGCCTCGCCCGCCAACCGCCGCAGCTCCTCGGCCATCGGCGGCAGGCTTTCCATCAAATCCAGCACCCGGGCGATGTTCACCGCGCGGAACTCGCTGGGGTTATTGCGCAATCTGTCCAGCGCCGGCATGTGCAGATAGGCTACCTCCGTCTCTACGCCGAGCTCCCGGCTCAGGGAGTCGGCGGCCATCTGCGGCTGGAAGTCGAGGAACCCCTCGATGCCGATCACCGCAATACGCCGCCACGGCAGTTGGCCGGTCAGCGGCAGCGTCGGGATCGCCTGCGGGCTGAGCCAGGTGGCGCGGCGCGTGCCCAGCGGCGTAATACGCAGATGGTTATTAGCGCCCTCGCCCTGCAGGTTCAGCCCGCAGCGCGCCAGCAGCCGCTGCGCGGCGGCGGACAGCGCCGCCACCCGGCCGGGCCCGATCAGGGCATACGGATGCTGCGGCGCCTGCTGCGCCAACTGGGGTAACGCCGCCAGCGGCATCTCGACCGGCGTGCCGTCCGGCAATCTCGCCAGCAGATCGAGCGAGCCGGAGGAGAAGTAGAGCGCGCTCTGGCCGGAACTGACCACCGCGCAGCGCTTGCCCTGTTCGGCCACGGCAATGGCGCAGCTCAGGCCGGCCAGGCCACCGCCAATCACCACTACGTCAAATCGCATCATCCGCCTCCTGCTCCTTGTCGGCCTGGGCCTCAAGCCCGCATAACCCCTGGTAAACCCAGCTGGTAAATTCACTCTCACGCAGCGCGTCGCCCCAGGCGATCGGCCGTACGCCTTTCCACCGTTCGTTGAGGAACTGCGACAGCTGCGCGATGGACTGCTGCGGCGTGCTGACCTTGAAGCGCGTCAGCAGCCCGGCGGCGCGGCAGGCGCAGAGTTCACCCTGGCAGGTGCCCATGCCGACGCGGGTGCGGCGGCGCAGATCCACCAGGTTATTGACGGTCAGCGAATTGACCGCATAGCGCACTTCCCCGGCGGTCACCGCCTCGCATTCGCACACCAGGCTGGTGTCGAGCCGATCGGCTGCCGGCACCTGGCTGGCGCGATCGCCGTGGCGGTAAATTGCCGAGCCGCGAATGCTGGCGGGTAGAGAAACCACGCTGCGCACCGTTTCCTCCGCCGACTGGCGGGAGCCGGGCAACGCGTCCTGCGCGGTGGTGCACGGGCGGTTTACGCCAAGCTTTTCGCACACCTTGTCAGTGGCCCACTCCGCCATCAGGCGGTAGGTCATCAGCTTGCCGCCGGTGATGGTGATAAACCCTTCCAGCCCGTCGCGAGCGGCGTGATCGAGCAGCACGATGCCGCGGCTGACGTTGCGCCCGCTGGGATCGTCGTCGCTGGCCACCAGCGGCCGCACCCCGGCATAGGCGCGCAGAATGCGGGTCTGCGCCAGGGTGGGCGCCAGCAGCGCTCCCTCGCGGATCAGAATGTCCACCTCCTGCGGGGTCACCAGCATGTTGTCAATTTGGTCGTAATCGATATGGGTCGAGGTAGTGCCGATCAGCGAGATGGTGTCGCCCGGCACCAGGATGTCGGCATCCGCCGGTTTGCGACAGCGGTTGATCACCATGTTGTTGATACGGTGGCCGAGGATCAGCAGCGCCCCTTTGGCCGGGAACATGCGGATGCGCAAGTCGGCGTATTCGGCGATCTGCTGGCCCCAGATGCCGGCGGCGTTGACCACCACCGGCGCATGCAGCTCATAACGCCGCTGATTCTGATGGTCGTAAACGCGCACGCCCGTCACCCGGTCGCCGCTGCGCAGCAGCCCCACCACCTGGTGGTAGGTCAGGATCTGCGCGCCGTGTTCACGCGCGTCCAGCATGTTGGCGGCGGTCAGCCGGAAGGGATCGACGGTGCCGTCCGGCACCCGCACCGCGCCGATCAGCGCCGGGTTGGCCACCGGCTCCAGGCGCAGCGCCAGCTGCGGGTCGATAGCTTCAGCGTCGATGTCGGCCCGGCGACAGGCGGCGATAAACTGTTGCTGATAGTCCAGCGAGTCCTGCGGCAGGGTGATGAACAGCCCATCGGTGCGCTCGATGCAGTGGTGGGCAATGCGTTTCAGGATGCGGTTCTCTTCGATGCACTCGCGCGCCGACTCGCCGTCGGTCACCGCATAGCGCGCGCCGCTGTGCAGTAAACCGTGGTTGCGGCCGGTGGCGCCGGTGGCGATGTCGTGGCGTTCCAGCAAGATGCAGCGCAAGCCGCGCCGCGCACAGTCGCGGGCGATGCCTGCACCGGTGGCGCCGCCGCCGATGATGATCACATCCGTTTCGCCGCCGTCAAAATAGCTGCTCATGTCGCTCCCTCAGGATCGGTAGTTATGAGCCTATTGAGCCACGGTTATTAGGGTCTTTGTTTGATAAGGAACAATAACGAACATGAAACGAAATAAAAATGTCCACAAAAAACCATCAATGTGATCATAATCACGATTTTTGGACGTTTTTCTATTTCATAACGTTAACGAATCGCTCAAAATCCGCCGTGGTTTCATGAAAGTGTAACAATTGCGCCATTCGTCACAGCGACACCAGGCGTATTTGATGACAATGGCGCTCGTTATGGAACACAAAAACACCACATTCGATATCCGCTCAATCATCAAATGAACGTAAAAGGTCATATTGATGTGATAACAGATAAAGCCATCGGAGGCGCTCATGTTGAGTATTTTTAAGCCGGCCGCACACACCGCCCGTGTGCCGAGCGATAAGGTAGACCCGCTCTACCGTAAGCTGCGCTGGCAAATTTTCCTGGGGATCTTCTTCGGTTACGCCGCTTACTATCTGGTGCGTAAGAACTTCACCCTGGCCATGCCTTACCTGATCGAACAAGGCTTCAGCCGCGGTGACCTCGGCTTCGCGCTGTCGGGCATATCCATCGCCTACGGCTTCTCCAAATTCATCATGGGTTCGGTCTCCGACCGTTCCAACCCGCGGGTGTTCCTGCCTGCCGGCCTGATCCTGGCGGCGGCGGTGATGTTGTTCATGGGCTTCGTGCCGTGGGCCACCTCCAGCATCGCCATCATGTTCGTCCTGCTGTTCCTGTGCGGCTGGTTCCAGGGCATGGGTTGGCCGCCGTGCGGCCGCACCATGGTGCACTGGTGGTCGCAGAAAGAACGCGGCGGCATCGTTTCCATCTGGAACTGCGCCCACAACGTGGGTGGCGGCCTGCCGCCGCTGCTGTTCCTGCTGGGTATGGCCTGGTTCAACGACTGGCACGCGGCGCTGTACATGCCGGCCTTCGGCGCCATCCTGGTGGCCCTGATCGCCTTCGCCCTGATGCGCGACACCCCGCAATCCTGCGGCCTGCCGCCGATTGAAGAGTACAAAAACGACTATCCGGACGACTACAGCGAAAAAGACGAAGAAGAGCTGACCGCCAAGCAGATCTTCATGCAGTACATTCTGCCGAACAAGCTGCTGTGGTACATCGCGGTCGCCAACGTGTTCGTCTATCTGCTGCGTTACGGCATTCTGGACTGGTCGCCGACCTACCTGAAAGAAGTGAAACACTTCGCACTGGACAAGTCGTCCTGGGCCTACTTCCTGTATGAATACGCCGGTATCCCGGGCACCCTGCTGTGCGGCTGGATGTCGGACAAAGTGTTCAAAGGCAACCGCGGCGCCACCGGCGTGTTCTTCATGACGCTGGTGACCATCGCCACCGTGGTGTTCTGGATGAACCCGGCCGGTAACCCGACCGTGGACATGATCTGTATGCTGGTCATCGGCTTCCTGATCTACGGCCCGGTGATGCTGATCGGCCTGCACGCACTGGAGCTGGCGCCGAAGAAAGCCGCCGGCACCGCCGCGGGCTTCACCGGCCTGTTCGGTTACCTGGGCGGCTCGGTTGCAGCCAGCGCCATCGTCGGTTACACCGTGGACTTCTTCGGTTGGGACGGCGGCTTCATGGTGATGATCGGCGGCGGCGTGCTGGCGGTTATCCTGCTGCTGCTGACCATGCTGAACGAAAAGAAACACCACGCGGAAATCGCCGCCAAGCGCGGTTAAGCGTCACACGACTTTTGCATGATTTAAAGGCCGCCCTGCGGCCTTTTTACTACCCTGCCCCCAACAACACGGAGAAAAACGGAATGCGGACTCAAGTCAAAGCCCTGCTGACAGGGATCATTCTCGCCACCTCGATGGTCAGCGCCGCACAGGCAGCGGACAAAGTGGTGATCGCCCACCGCGGCGCCAGCGGCTACCTGCCGGAACATACCCTGCCGGCGAAAGCGATGGCCTACGCCCAGGGCGCCGATTACCTCGAACAAGATCTGGTGATGACCAAGGACAACGAGCTGGTGGTGCTGCACGACCATTACCTCGATCGCGTCACCGACGTCGCCAAACGCTTCCCGGACCGCGCGCGCAAAGACGGCCGCTACTACGCCATCGACTTTACGCTGGCGGAGATCAAATCGCTGAAGTTCACCGAAGGCTTTGAAATCGAAAACGGCAAGAAGGTACAGGGCTATCCTGGCCGCTTCCCGATGGGCAAATCCGACTTCCGCGTACACACCTTCCAGGAAGAGATCGAGTTCGTGCAGGGTCTGAACCATTCGACCGGCAAAAACATCGGCATCTACCCTGAAATCAAGGCGCCGTGGTTCCACAAACAGGAAGGCAAAGACATCTCCAGCAAAGTGCTGGCGGTACTCAAGCAGTACGGTTACACCGGCAAGAACGATAACGTCTACCTGCAGTGCTTCGACGCCAACGAGCTCAAACGCATCAAGAACGAGCTGGAGCCGAAGCTGGGCATGGATCTGAAGCTGGTGCAGCTGATCGCCTATAACGACTGGCAGGAAACCTACGAGCAGAAAGCCGACGGCAAGTGGGTAGAGTACGACTACGACTGGATGTTCAAGCCGGGCGCGATGAAGAAAATCGCTCAATATGCCGACGGCATCGGGCCGGACTACCACATGCTGGTGGTCGCGGATCAATCCAAGCCGGGCCACATCGTGCTGACCGACATGGTGAAAGAAGCGCATGCCAGCAAGCTGGCAGTGCACCCGTTCACCATCCGCGCCGATGCGCTGCCGAAGTACGTGACCGACGTGAACCAGCTGTATGACGTGATTTACAACCAGGCCGGCGTCGACGGTGTGTTCACCGACTTCCCGGACAAGGGCGTGCAGTTCCTGCAGAAGCAGGGCCAGCACAAGTAATGCCAAGGGCGCCGCAAGGCGCCCTTGAATTGCTGACAAAGGAGGAAAAAACGTGGTTTTTCCGCCTTTGTGGATATCAGTCGAAAATCAATAAATTGATTTTCCTTGTTTTTTTAGATATTGCCCTCTGTCAGCTCGGCAACGTCATCCGGTTTATCATTGACTTTAAGGGCGCCGCAAGGCGCCCTTGTTATTTCAGAGAAACGGCCGGGTGATTTCAGAGGAACATCTTGCGCAGGTAGTGCGGCACCGCGTTATCGACGTTGGAGCCGATCACTTCCAGCTCCGGCAGCATATCCTTCAGGCGCTGATGCGCGTCGCGCATGATGCAGCCCTTGCCGGCCATCGACAGCATCTCCAGATCGTTCATGCCGTCGCCGAAGGCGATGCACTCTTGCAGCGTATAGCCGATGATTTTGGCCACTTCTTCCAGCGCATGCCCTTTCGACACTCCACCCGCCATCACTTCCAGGCAGGTCGGGAACGAGAAGCTGACGTTGACCCGATCGCCCCAGCGCGCGTTGATGGCATCTTCCACCTGCAGCAGCCGCTCGTGATCTTCGCAGGTGAAGTAGACCTTACAGACACCGTCGGTTTCCAGCAGGCCCGGCTCGAACAGCTGATATTTGAACACCGACTCCTGGAAGAACTCTTCCTGCTCCGGGCTTTCGCGGTTGATGAACCAGTCATCGTTGCGGTAGACGTTGGTGGTGATCTCCGGATCGTCGTGCAGCATGCCGTACAGATCGCGGGCGATATCCCCGTCCAGGTTATGGCTGAAGATCAACTCGCCGGCGGTGTTGTGCACCCGCGCGCCGTTGGAGGTGATCATAAAGGCGCTGATCTCCAGGCTGTCGCGGATCTGCGCCACGTCGATATGGTGACGGCCGGTGGCGAACACGAAATGCACGCCGCGCTGGGTCAGCAACTTCAGCGTTTCTTTGGCGTACGGCGACAGGGTATGGTCGGGAGACAGCAGCGTGCCATCTAAATCGGAAGCGACGACGTGATACATAGCGTTATGTTCTAACCTCTGATGGAGTTGTCGGCGGCAGCGCGCCGCCTAAGTGTTGAGCAAAGAAGCGCAGGATTGCGTTCAGTGCTTCGGCGCGCATCGCGTCCCGCTCGAACAGGATCTCATGGCGTGCGCCGTTGATAACCCACGGGAGCCCCCCTTCGCAAGGGCGCCCCGCGTCTGACAGAGCCTGACAAAAAGCCTGATGCGAACGGTTGTCGACCACCCGTTCCTCACCGGCCTGCAAAAGCAACAGCGGCGTTGTTATCTCCCCGGCCTGAGCGATAATCTGCCGGCCGGCGCGGATGCTCTCCCGCACCCAATGGTAGGTCGGCCCGCCCACCTGCAGCTCGGGGTAATCGGCGTAATAGCGCAGGCTGCGCCGATAGCGCTCGCGGCTGTGGGTCAACACGTTGACCACATAGGGCAACGGACGCCACTGGCCGGTGCCCACCGCGTAGTAGTCGCGGATCGCCGGGCGCGTCTCCACCCAGTCGAGAATACGGTCGGCCAGCCAGCCCGGCATCGGCAACTGGATGCCGAACATCGGCGCGCAAAACGCCGCCGCGTCGAATGCCTGCGGCCGACGCTGCAGGAACTGCGCCAGGATCGCGCCGCCCATCGAATGCGCCAGCGCGAAGCGCTGCCGATAACCGCGCGATTCGACCTCGCGCTGCCAAAGCTGCTCGAAATCGTCCACGTAGTCGGCGAAGTTTACCACATGACCGCGGTGCGTATCCGCCAGTAAACGGCCGGAGCGCCCCTGGCCGCGATGATCGACGATCACCACGTCGTAACCGCAGTGGAACAGATCGTAGGCCACCTCGGGGTATTTCACGTAGCTCTCGATGCGGCCGGGGCTGACCACCACCACCCGCTGATGTCGCGCGGAGCGAAAACGCACAAAGCGGATCGGCACGCCGTCCACGCCGCTGAACTCGCCCTCTTCCCGCAGCCGCCAGAAGTCCAGCAGCGGCCCGGTGGCGAAGGCAGCGAACTGCGTTTCACGCGTTAACCAGTCATCGGAGCTGAGAGTGAACGAGGTCATCGAGAGCGTTTTCCCTGTGGGGCCGGCGGAAAATGTGACCGCTGGCACAAGAAATCATACTAGCGTATTGTGATTCAATTCTTACAAAAAACGGCGCCGCCTCGGCGCATTGTGGCACAAAACGACACTTTCAGGGAGCCGAGAACCATGACCTTGGACTGGTGGTTAACCTACCTGCTGACCACGCTTATCCTCAGCCTGTCCCCCGGCTCAGGCGCCATCAACACCATGAGCACCGGCATCAGCCACGGCTATCGCGGCGCCGCCGCGTCGATCGCCGGGCTGCAGGTCGGGTTGAGCGCGCACATCGTACTGGTGGGCATCGGCCTCGGCGCGCTGATTTCTCAATCGCTGCTGGCGTTCGAGCTGCTGAAATGGCTGGGCGCCGCCTACCTGGTGTGGCTCGGCATCCAGCAATGGCGCGCCGCCGGAGCGCTGGATCTGCATGCGCTGGCGGGCAGCATGCCGCGCCGCCGTCTGTTCCGCCGCGCGGTACTGGTCAACCTGACCAACCCGAAAAGCATCGTGTTCCTCGCTGCGCTGTTCCCGCAGTTCATCTTGCCCAATCAGCCGCAGGCCGAGCAGTATCTGGTGCTCGGCGTCACTACCGTGGTGGTGGATATTCTGGTGATGATCGGTTACGCCACCCTGGCGACGCGCATCGCCGGCTGGCTGAGAACGCCGCGCCAGATGCAGCTGCTCAACCGGGTGTTCGGTTCGCTGTTCATTTTGGTGGCGGGGCTGCTGGCGACCGCCCGCAAAGCCTGACAAAAAAGGCCGGGCATCGCTGCTCGGCCTTGGGCATGTCACTGCCGATCAGCGGGTAAAGATCAGGTGTAACCCGAAGCCGGTGAACAGCACGCCCGCCACCCCGTCGATCCACTTGGCCAACCGCTGGTAGCCGCGGCGCATCGCCGGCAGCGCGAACACCACCGCCACCAGGCTGAACCAGACGAAGGTCTCGGCGACGATCAGCAGGAACAGTCCCCAGCGCGCCCCGGCGCCGACGCTGTCGCCAACGAACAGCGAGAACACGCTGCCGAAATAGATCACCGCTTTCGGGTTGGACAGATTGGTCAGGAAGCCGCGAATAAAGCTGCGCCCGGCCTTCGGCAACGCCACCTGAGTCTCCGCCGCCGGCTGCGCTTGCTGCGCCCGCGCGGAACGCAGCAGCTGCCACCCCATCCAGCACAGGTAAATGCCGCCGCCGACCATGATGATCTGATGCAGCCAGGCCATCTTCTGCAGGATCAGATGCAGACCCATCAACGCCACGCCGGCCCACACCACGATGCCGAGCGAAATGCCGACCACGCCCATCATCGCCTCGCGGCGCGAGCGGCTGGCGGCGGTTTGCGACACGAAAAAGAAGTCCGGCCCCGGGCTCATCAGCGCAATCAGATGCACCAGCGCCACGGTGAGAAACAGCATCAGCATGATTTATCGCCCTCAGTCTTCGTCATTGTCGAGATGGTCGCGGATCATCGCCATAAAGGGCGCGCCGAAACGCTCCAGTTTGCGCTGGCCGACGCCGTTGACGCTCAGCAGATCGCCGGCCTTGATCGGCATCTGTTCGGCCATTTCCAGCAGCGTGGCGTCGTTGAACACCACATAAGGCGGAATGTTTTCTTCGTCGGCGATCGATTTGCGCAGTTTGCGCAGCTTGGCGAACAGCTTGCGATCGTAATTGCCGCCGTAGGATTTCTGGTTGGCGCTGCTGCGCGACTTCAGGCTCTGGATGCGCGGCACCGCCAGCTGCAGCGCCACCTCGCCGCGCAACACCGGGCGCGCCGCCTCGGTCAATTGCAGCGCCGAGTGCATGGCGATGTTCTGGGTGATAAAGCCCAGGTGGATCAGCTGACGCAGCACGCTGGTCCAGTGTTCGGTGGTTTGATCGCGGCCGATGCCGTACACCGGCAGCTTATCGTGGCCGTATTCGCGAATGCGTTGGTTGTTGGAGCCGCGCAGCACTTCCACGATGTACCCGAGGCCGAAGCGCTGGCCGACGCGGTACACGCAGGACAGCGCTTTGCGCGCATCCTCCAGCCCGTCGTAACGTTTGGGGGGATCGAGGCAGATGTCGCAGTTGCCGCAGTTCTCGTGCTTGCCTTCGCCGAAATAGTTGAGCAGCACCAGGCGGCGGCAGGTTTGCGCCTCGGCGAACGCGCCCATGGCGTTCAGCTTGTGGCGCTCGATGTCCAACTGCTGCCCGGCGGGTTTTTCCTCCAGGCAGCGGCGCAGCCAGGCCATGTCGGCCGGATCGTACAGCAGGATGGCTTCGGCCGGCAGGCCGTCGCGCCCGGCGCGGCCGGTCTCCTGATAATAGGATTCAATATTGCGCGGGATGTCGAAATGCACCACGAAGCGCACGTTGGGTTTATTGATGCCCATGCCGAAGGCGACGGTAGCCACCACCACCTGCAAATCGTCACGCTGGAACGCTTCCTGCACCTGCGCGCGGCGATCGTTGTCCAGCCCGGCGTGGTAGGCGCCGACGCTCAGCCCGCGGCTTTGCAGACGCGCGGCGGTGTCTTCCACCTTGGCGCGGCTGTTGCAATAGATAATGCCGCTCTTGCCGCGCTGATCCTGCACGAAGCGCCACAGCTGATCGAGCGGTTTGAATTTTTCCACCAGCGTGTAGCGGATGTTCGGCCGGTCGAAGCTGCTGACCTGCACCAGCGGATCCTGCAGCGACAGCAGGCGCACGATATCGCCGCGGGTGGACTCGTCGGCGGTGGCGGTCAGCGCGATCACCGGCATCGACGGGAAGCGCTGTTTCAGCTGACCCAGCGCGCGATATTCCGGCCGGAAGTCATGGCCCCACTGCGAAATACAGTGCGCCTCATCCACCGCCAGCATCGCCGGCGGACAGTGATCGAGCAGGCTGAGGAAGCTTTCCATCATCAGCCGTTCCGGCGCGATGTACAGCATCTTGATGGTACCGTTGCGGCAGCCGGCCATAACGTCCAGCTGCTCCTCGCGGGTTTGCGTCGAGTTGTAGCAGGCGGCGGAAACGCCGTAGGCCAACAGTTGGTCGACCTGGTCCTTCATCAGCGAGATCAGCGGGGAAACCACCAGCGTCAGGCCGTCCATCACCAGCGCCGGGATTTGGTAACACAGCGACTTGCCGCCGCCGGTCGGCATCACCACCAGGCAATCCTGCCCGCCGATCGCGGCGTTGATAATCGTTTGTTGGCCCGGACGGAATTGCTGGTAGCCAAAGGTATCGCGCAATACCTGTTCGGCCAGCAACTCTCTGTTAATCACTGCTGCGGTTGACACACACTTCCCCATTTTTTCATCGGTACACACCCAGCGGGTATGATTACATAATATCGTTCAGCATGACACCAACGCCCACCCGTGTCTGCCGGAAGTTATAGTCGATCAGCGATTCGCCGTAGCCGCTGAACACCTGGGTATAGAAACGCACGTTGCGGGTGATCGGATAGCTCCAGCCCAGCTCCGCGCCGCCGTAGCCGCTGTTCCAGTTGTAGTGGCTGTCGACGCTGAACACGCTGTCGCCCCAGGCGTAACCGACCTTCAACCGGTAGTATCCCATGTATTTGGTGATGTCCGGGTTGTCGTCGTTGCTCGAGCTCTCCGAGAAACGGAACCAGGGCTTGAGATCCACCTGCCAGTTGCCGTTTTGCGCCATCAGCCGCGCATAGCCGCGATTCCAGCTGCGCGACGTCGGATCCGAACGGCCGTTAGACTGATGGTTAACGCCGATTTCAACATCGCGCAGCGTCCAACCGGCAAAACGGTAATCGGTCGCCCACCCCACGAACAGCTGCGGCTCGTAGTTGGTTTCGCGGAACGGCGAAGACTCGCCGCGGTTGGACAATTGCCACCAGGAGCGCTGAGTATAAGACGCGCCGAGCACCGAGTTGTCGCCGGCAATGCCCCGCCACAGCGGAAACGCCAGGCTAAGCTGGTATTTCACCTCGTCCTTGCGCGCCTTGTCGGCCCAGTTGTACGTCTTGATGGCCTCTTTGTTGATATCGCTGGTGTCGGTGTACAGCAGATAATTGGGATCGTAAGGATACAGCGTGAACGGATTATCGTGCTCCTGCAGCAGGTTGGCGATAATGCTGCCGCGCACCGCCGGCTTATCGTGAATCTGCTGCTCTTTGGCTTCCTCAGCCAATGCCAGCGCTGGCATCAGCAGCGTGGCGGAAACGATCCCTGACAAAATGCGCATAACCTCTCCTCACTCCAACGAAAAAGGGCAAGCCCGGAAAAAATCAGGCCATTTTACACACAAAGGAGGCTTTACCGCAGCGCAGGTCGGTTTTATTGGAATAGTCTGGAAAGCAACAAAGGTTAAGCATAAAATCAACATTCCATTAACCTGGACTGACCAGTTAGCTCCCTTAAAACGCAAAAGAAAAACGGAAACCCGCTATGTCGACCACACCACTGACCCTGGAAGCCGCCCGCCGCAAGATCGGCGAAATCTTTGTCTACCACATGCCGTTCAACCGCGAGCTTGGCCTGGAGCTGCGCCGCTTCGACGATGATTACGTCGAGCTGAGCTTCACCAACCAACGCAAGCTGGTGGGCAACGCGGCACAGGAAATTCTGCACGGTGGCGTGATCGCCGCGGTGCTTGACGTCGCCGCCGGATTGGCCTGCGCCGGCGGCGTGCTGACGCGCCTGGAGCCGCTGATCGAAGAGGAGATCGCCGCCAAGCTGTCGCGCATGGGCACCATCGATCTGCGCGTCGATTACCTGCGCCCTGGCCGCGGCGAGCACTTCGTCGCCTCCGCCAGCGTGCTGCGCAGCGGCAACAAGGTCGCCGTCGCGCGCGTAGAGCTGCATAACCACGACGGCCTGCATATCGCGACCGCCACCGCCACCTATCTGGTCGGCTGATGATTGTGTGCGGTGAGCGTCTTCAGTACACTCACCGCATCTTACGTTCCCCACCCGAGTGACGTCATGGACGCAAAGCAAACGCGTCAGGGCATTTTCTTCGCCCTGGCCGCCTATTTTATGTGGGGCATCGCCCCGGCCTATTTCAAACTGATTCAGCAAGTGCCCGCCGATGAGATCCTCACCCACCGGATCATCTGGTCGTTTTTCTTCATGCTGGCGCTGATCTCGCTGGGCCGCAGCTGGCCGAAAGTGCGGGCCGCCTGTCAAAATCGCAAACGGCTGCTGCTGCTGGCGGTCACCGCGCTGTTGATCGGCGGCAACTGGCTGCTGTTCATCTGGGCGGTGAACAACCACCATATGCTCGAGGCCAGCCTGGGCTACTTCATCAACCCGCTGGTTAACGTGCTGTTGGGGATGCTGTTTCTCGGCGAACGCTTCCGCCGCATGCAGTGGGTGGCGGTGGCGCTGGCGTTCACCGGGGTGCTGGTACAGCTCTGGCAGTTCGGCTCGTTGCCGATCATCGGTCTGGGGCTGGCGTTCAGCTTCGCCTTCTACGGCCTGCTGCGCAAGAAAATCGCCATCGACGCCCAGACCGGCATGCTGATCGAAACGCTGTGGCTGCTGCCGGTGGCGGCGGCCTATCTGTTCCTGCTCGCCGACAGTCCCACCAGCCACCTGAGCGCCAACCCGTGGTCGCTGAACCTGCTGCTGGTCGCCGCCGGTATCGTCACCACCGTGCCGCTGCTGTGCTTCACCGCGGCGGCCACCCGGCTGCGCCTGTCGACGCTCGGTTTCTTCCAGTATCTCGGCCCGACGCTGATGTTCCTGCTGGCGGTCACCTTCTACGGCGAAACCGTCGGCCAGGACAAACTGGTGACCTTCGGCTTTATCTGGGCGGCGCTGATCCTGTTCACCCTCGACGCGCTCTATATCCAGCGCAAGCTGCGCTGAGCCCGGCGCCGCCGGGTTACAGCCAGTTCTTGCGCTTGAAGTACAGGTAAGGGGCCAGGCCGGCCAGGATCATCAAGGTGATGGCGCCCGGGTAGCCGAACGACCATTTCAGCTCCGGCATGAATTCGAAGTTCATGCCGTAGCTGGAGGCTACCAGCGTTGGCGGCAGGAACACCACCGACACCACCGAGAAGATCTTGATGATGCGGTTCTGCTCGATGTTGATGAAGCCCATCGCCGCCTGCATCAGGAAGTTCACCTTCTGGAACAGCGATTCGTTGTGCGGCAGCAGGGATTCGATGTCGCGCAGCACTTCACGCGCCTGCTCCAGCTGGCCGGTCGGCAGACGTGCCTTGCGCACCAGGAAGTTGAGCGCGCGCTGGGTATCCATCAGACACAAACGCACCTTCCAGCCGATATCTTCCAGCTCCGCCAGCGTCGACAGCGCGGCGTCGTATTCGTCGCCCTGATGCCCTTCCATGATCACCCGGCTGAGCTGTTCCAGATCGCTGTAGATGTTCTCTATCTCATCCGCCAACTGCTCAATCTTGGTTTCGAACAGATCCAGCAGCAGTTCGTAGGCGTTGCCTTCAAGCATGGTCTGGTTGCGGGCGCGCATGCGGTACAGGCGAAACGCCGGCAGTTCACGCTCGCGCAGGGTATACAGGCGGCCGTCGCGGATGGTGAACGCCACCGTGGAGTTGCCGGCGTGATCTTCCGCATCTTCAAAGTAGAAGAAGGAGTGGATATGCAGACCGTCTTCATCTTCGAAGAAACGGGCGGAGGCTTCGATGTCGTCCAGCTCGGGACGCGTCGCCAGGCTTTGTCCCAGCTCATTCTGCACGCGCTCACGCTCGCCCTCTTCCGGCTCGACCAGGTCAACCCACAGCGATGACGTGAGATCATCCGAGTCGTCCAGCTCCAGACGGGACAAGCGGCGGTTATCTAATTTAAAAGCGCTCAGCATGTGCCAAAACTCCGTGAAGGTAACGGGTGCGGACAACGCGTTGAAGCACAGAAACAGAGGGGATGCGTATCACCGATTTGTTTCAGACCATGAAGAGATCTGACTCATAGCGACGCTTTGCGGGGTCGCCGACAACCACGAAGGCTATCAGCAAAAACGGAGAGCCTTAGAAGTTATACCTGCGGCGCAGGTCAGTGAGCCAGTATCTACTGGGTGTGTCCAAGGCGTCTGTCCTCAATGATAATAGTGCGCGCATGTTACGCCGAGAGGAAAAAGCCTGTCAACACGTTAGGCGGGATAATTGCGCAACAAATCATCACGATGATCAATGGTAAAAATGGCGCTTAAACCGTGCTGAAAAAGTCGCGGCGATCGCTTACCGCCAACAAGAATGTTGTTAAGATGACATCACCCTAATGGTACGACAAGCATGCGGATTTAAATGATGAAACAGATTACCGCCCATGAACTGACCGCGATGAGCGAACAGGCCGCCAGCGTGGCCCGCCTGCGCGCGCACCGCACTTTACACGAAGAGTTGAGCGACCCGGTGCAACGCCTGGCGATCGCCATGGAACCCGGCACCTATATCCGCCCGCACCGTCACCCGCAAACCTGGGAATTGCTGACGCCGCTGCGCGGCCGTTTTGTCGTGTTACAGTTCAACGATGACGGCGTCGTCACGCAGCGCACCCTGCTCGGCGAAGAAACCAAAGTGCTGGAGATGCCGGCATTTACCTGGCATGCGGTGCTGTCGGTCGATGCCGGCGGCGTGGTATTCGAAGTGAAGCAGGGCCCGTATCAGGCACTGACCGAAGAGGACTGCATGCAATGGGCGCCGCAGGAAGGCGGCGAAGGCACCGAAGCGGTAATGCGCTGGTATGCCACCGCGCAGGTCGGCGATCGCTACCCTCACTGATAATGAACGATTGCAGGGGCGTGCCCCTGCAACTCTCCCCTCTCTTTATACCGTTTCCAGGCGAGCGTAGGCCGCCACCAGCCACTTGATGCCCTCGCCCGGGAAAGCGATCTGCAGCCGGCTGTGCTCGCCGCTGCCCTCCAAATTGACGATGGTGCCTTCGCCAAACTTGGGATGGCGCACGCGCTGGCCCAGCTTGTAGCCAGTATCGTTCTCGCTGATCGGCGTGCCCATGCGGCGGTGATTGACCGGGCGCGAGACGCTGGCGCGCAGGCGCACTTCTTCCACGCACTCTTCCGGCAGCTCGCCGATAAAGCGCGACGGCCGGTGGTAAACCTCTTTGCCGTACAGACGGCGCGTTTCGGCATAGGTCAGCGTCAGTTTCTGCATGGCGCGCGTTACGCCCACATAGGCCAGGCGGCGCTCCTCTTCCAGACGGCCGCCTTCATCCAGCGACATCTGGCTCGGGAACATGCCTTCTTCCATGCCGACGATAAACACCAGCGGGAACTCCAGGCCCTTGGCGGAGTGCAGGGTCATCAGCTGCACCGCGTCCTGGTAGGCGTCGGCCTGGCCTTCGCCCGCCTCCAGGGCCGCATGCGACAGGAACGCCTGCAGCGGCATCAGATCCTGATCTTCTTCCTGATAGCTGAACTGGCGCGTCGCCGTCACCAGTTCCTCAAGGTTTTCGATGCGCGCCTGCCCCTTTTCGCCTTTCTCCTGCTCATACATGATGAACAGCCCGGAATCGCGGATCACCCGGTCGGTCTGCACGTGGAGCGGCATGTCGGCGGTTTCATGCGCCAGCGACTCCACCAGTTCGATAAAGCGCTGCAGCGCCGACGCGGCGCGGCCGGCCAACACTTTGTCCTGCATCAGCTCGCGCGTCGCCTGCCACAGCGTCAGCTGGCGATCGCGCGCCGCCTGGCGCACCACGTCGAGGGTACGATCGCCGATGCCGCGCGTCGGGGTGTTGACCACGCGCTCGAAGGCCGCATCGTCGTTGCGGTTGGAAATGAGGCGCAGGTAAGCCAGCGCATCCTTGATTTCCTGGCGTTCGAAGAAGCGCTGGCCGCCGTAGATGCGGTACGGCATCGCCGTCTGCAGCAGCGCCTCTTCCAGCACGCGCGACTGGGCGTTGCTGCGGTACAGGATGGCGCAGTCGTTCAGCGCCCCGCCGTTGTCCTGCCAGGTCTTGATGCGGTTGACCACGAAGCGCGCTTCGTCGAGTTCGTTGAAGGCACAGTAAATGGAGATCGGTTCGCCTTCGCCGCCTTCGGTCCACAGGTTTTTACCCATGCGCCCGTCGTTGTTGGCGATCAGGGTGTTGGCCGCTTTCAGGATGTTGCTGGTGGAACGGTAGTTCTGCTCCAGGCGGATGGTTTCCGCACCGGGGAAATCTTTCAGGAAGCGCTGGATGTTTTCCACCTGCGCGCCGCGCCAGCCGTAGATCGACTGGTCATCGTCACCGACGATCATCACGTTGCTGTTGCCGCCCGCCAGCAGACGGATCCAGGCGTACTGGATGCTGTTGGTATCCTGGAATTCGTCCACCAGCACGTTGGTGAAACGTTCGCGGTAGTGGTTGAGGATATGCGGCTTGTTCAGCCACAGCTCGTGCGCGCGCAGCAGCAGCTCGGCGAAATCCACCAGCCCCGCGCGATCGCAGGCTTCCTGATAGGCCTGGTAGATGCGCAGCCAGGTGGCCTCTACCGGGTTGTTGTAGGTCTCGACGTGCTGTGGCCGCAGGCCCTCGTCTTTCTTGCCGTTGATGTACCACATCGCCTGACGCGGCGGCCACTGCTTCTCGTCGACGTTCAGCGCCTTGATGATGCGCTTGAGCAGCCGCAGCTGGTCGTCGCTGTCGAGGATCTGGAAATCCTGCGGCAGGTTGGCTTCCAGATGGTGGGCGCGCAACAGACGATGCGCCAGGCCGTGGAAGGTGCCGATCCACATGCCACCCTGACTGGTGCCGATCAGATGTTCGATACGGTGGCGCATTTCCGCCGCCGCCTTGTTGGTGAAGGTCACCGCCATGATCGAATACGGCGAACAGTTCTCCACCGACAGCAGCCAGGCGATGCGATGCACCAGTACCCGGGTCTTGCCGCTGCCCGCCCCGGCCAGAACCAACAGGTTGCTGCGCGGCGCCGCCACGGCTTCACGTTGTTTTTCATTCAGGCTGTCGAGCAGATCGGAGACGTCCATAGGCACCACTAATGGTTAAGGGAAAACCCGCCGCTGACGGGTTTTTCACTGGAAATTTATACAGAGTTCTGGCAGGGATTATAACAATGCTGTCAGCGATGCCAACTGCGAAATCTCAATATGCGGCAGCAGGCGGCTGTCGGCGGCCCGCATCAGGCAGCGTTGCCGATCGTTGATCCAACAGGCCTGCAGCCCCGCGCGCAGCGCGCCGGCGACGTCGGTAGTCAGATCGTCGCCCACGTGCAGAATCTGCTCGGGCGCCACGCCCAGCCGCTCGACGGCCAGGTGGTACATGTCCTGGTACGGTTTGGCACGCCCGTCCGGCCCGGAGCGCAACACGAACTGGAAATAGCCGTCCAGGCCACACTGCGCCGGATCGGCGTTGCCGTTGGTGATCGCCACCAGCGGATAGCGCGCGGCCAGCGCCTTCAGCGTGGCGTGGGTCGCTTCCGGTACCTCGATGCGGCTGCGCCACAGCGCGAAGTTTTGCATCGCCGCATCGGCCCCGATCGCCGCGTCGGCATCGCGCAGCCCCTGCCGGCTCAGCGCCAGATGAATAGCGCGCCAGCGCCACTGGGTGACGTCGTGGTAGATCTCCGGATCCTGTTCGCGCAGCTCCTGGCGCAGGCGGTGGAAATCCGCCGACTGGAAGCTGTTCAGACCGGGATGGTAGCTCTGCAGGAAGGCCACCGACTGTTGTTCGGTCTGTCTAATCACCGGGCGATTGTCATACAGCGTGTCGTCCAGATCGAAAGTCAGCGCCGCCAGCGGGCGCAGCGGGCGATAAAAATGCATCAGGATTTCCCCCGTTTGGCGCGCGGATGCGCGGCATCGTACACGTTCGCCAGATGTTGAAAGTCGAGGTGGGTATAAATTTGCGTGGTGGTCAGGTTGGCGTGGCCGAGCAGCTCCTGCACCGCGCGCAGATCGCCGCTGGACTCCAGCATGTGGGTCGCGAAGGAGTGGCGCAGCTTGTGCGGGTGGATATGGCTGTTGACGCCCTGTTTCACGCCCCATTCGGCGAAGCGCTTTTGCACGTTGCGCGTCGAAATGCGCCGCCCCTGATTGGACAGGAACATCGCGTCATCTTCCGGCCCGAACAGATCGCGCATCGCCAGCCAGTGTTCCAGCCAGGTGACGGCGGTGCGCCCGATCGGCAATTTGCGCTCTTTGCTGCCTTTCCCCATCACCCATACCTCGCCGGCGGCCATGTCGACATGGCGGCAATCCAACCCCACCAGCTCGGAGAGGCGCAGGCCGGCGCCGTACATCACCTCAAGCATGGCGCGATCGCGCACCGCCAGCGGATCGTTGAGATCGATCTCCAGCAGCTGGTTCATTTCATCGACGTCAATGTTTTTCGGCAGATGGCGGCCGCTGCGCGGCGTGCGGATGCCCTTGGCGGGGTTGGCGTGCAATACGCCCTGGCTGACCAGCCAGTCGAGGAAACTGCGCAACGAAGAGAGCCGCAGCGCCAGGCTGGCGGACTGCAGGCCGGCGCGTTTGCTGCGCGCCGCCAGCATGCGCACTCGGGCGGCGTCCAGCGCCGTCCAGTCGGTGACGCCAATCTCCTGCGCCAGGCGCATCAGCGCCGCCAACTGGCGCGAATAGCTGAGCTGCGTCAGCGGGCTGAGTTGCCGTTCTACCTTGAGATAACGCAGAAAAGCGTCCACCGGCTGCTGCAGGCTGGGCGCAATCGGCGTCATGCGCGTTCGACCCAGCGTTCCAGCAGTTCCGGCAGCATGCGCGCCAGTTGATTGAGCATCACCGTGCCCATGCCCTGCTGATAGTGTTGCGTATCGCGGCTGCTGAAGATCACCATGCCCAGTTCGCCGTCGTCGCCCAGCATCGACAGCGCCACCGAGCCAATCTGGCCAATCTGTTTGGCCTGCGGCAACAGCAGCAGCAGTTCGGGGCCGTTCAGGCCGCCGAGGTAGTGTTGTTCGCTGCCCAGCCGCTGAATGCGGAACGGCTCGAATGCCGAACGCGTCAGCGCCAGGTGGGTAAAGTCGGAAGGCGCGCCGATCTTCCAGCGTTCGGCGAACAGGCGCACCGTGGCACCGGCCAAACCGAAGCCGCGCGCCCAGCGCTGCAGCCGGTTGAGCATGTCCTGCAGGCTGTCGGCGGTGGCCAAATCGGCCTGCAGGTGCAGCAACCGGGCGAACAGCCCTTCGTTGGCGCTGGCCTGTTCCATCAACAGCGTGATCTCTTCTTCCAGCCGTTCGATGTGATTGCGCTGGCGGGCCAGATGCCATTCCACCAGCGAAACGGTGCCGCGCACCGGGTGCGGCACGCGCATCTGCTCAACCTGGCGTGCGTTGCGAATAAAGAAATCCGGGTTCTGCAGCAGATACTGCATCACGGTGTCGTCATCCAGCGCCAGGCCGGCGACGCTCTGTTCTTCTACGCTCTTCATAGATGAATAAATCCGTCATAGACATGGGTTGCCGGGCCGGTCATAAACAGCGCGTTGCCCGGCCCTTTCCAGCGAATATGCAGGCTGCCGCCCGGCAGTTCTACATGCACCTCTTCTGACAGCAATTCCTGTTGGATCCCCACCGCCACCGCCGCACAGGCGCCGCTGCCGCAGGCCTGCGTTTCGCCGGCGCCGCGCTCGTAAACGCGCAGCTTGATGTGATCGCGGCTGACCACCTGCATAAAGCCGATGTTGGCCCGTTCCGGGAAGCGCTCATGCCCTTCCAGCACCGGCCCGAGCAGCTCCACCTTGGCGGTTTTTACATCATCCACCTGCAAAACACAATGCGGGTTGCCCATCGACACCACGCCGCACAGCACGGTCTGTTCCGCCGCGCGCATGATGTAGGTCTTTTCGGCCTTGGCGGCGCGGAACGGCACCGCCTGCGGATCGAAGTTCGGCTCACCCATGTTGACGCACACCAGATCGTCGTCGGTGACGCTGAGCACCATGCGCCCGGTTTGGGTGCTGACGCGGATATCGCGCTTGTTGGTCAGCCCTTTCAGCCGCACAAAGCGCGCGAAGCAGCGCGCGCCGTTGCCGCACTGCGCCACTTCGCTGCCGTCGGCGTTGAAAATTCGGTAGTGAAAATCCAGCTCGGGATCGTAAGGCGGTTCTACCACCAGCATCTGGTCAAAGCCGACGCCCAGGTGCCGATCGGCCAGCCGGCGGATCAGCTCAGGTGAAAAATAGACATTCTGTGTAACGGCATCGACCACCATAAAGTCGTTGCCCAGACCGTGCATTTTGGAGAACTGCATATCATACTCCGCTATCTGGACGCGCTATCCGTCTTGATTTTGCGGCGGCGCTCGCCACCGCAAACAGGGTGTTACTGGTCGACCATCGACGGTTTTTGCTGAGAGCCAGACTGCTCCTGCTGGTTCTTTTGCACCTGATCGCCCGTTTGCACCGGCGGCTTGGCCGGTTTTTGGCCGGCGGAATCGGCAGGTGGGAAGTAAAGCGGGCCCTTCAGACCACAGCCGGCGAGGCCGGTAAGCAGAACTGCCATCAGCGCATAGCGTAGTTGTTTTTTCATTTGCATTAATGCCTGTAATTCATGCGTCCAAGGTCTCTATAATCGCAGGTGGATCATGAAAAGCAATAGGAATTGAATATGAACGACAGCGAGTTTCATCAGTTGGCCGACCAGCTGATGCTGAATATTGAAGAGACACTGGACGATTTTGACGGCGATGCGGACATCGATTACGAAACCAATGGCGGCGTGATGACGCTGAGCTTCGAAAACGGCACCAAAATCGTCATCAACCGCCAAGAGCCGCTGCACCAGGTGTGGCTCGCCACCAAGGCCGGCGGTTACCACTTCAACTACCGCGACGGCGTCTGGCTATGCGATCGCAGCGGGCAGCCGTTTTATCAGCTGCTCAGCGAAGCGGCCAGCGCACAGGCCGGTGAGGAACTGCAGTTTTCCTGAGGCGATGCAGGGCTCGGCAACCGAGCCCTTGCGGCGTCAATGCAGCTGGAACTGCTGTTTGAGCGGCTGTGCGGCGCCATCGGCCACCGTCACGCACAGGCTGGACAGCACGTTGCTGCGGAACGGGATCACCTGCGTGCGCCCGTCGAGCTGCACGATCTGATAGAACTGCGGTAGGTTGAAGTTGATGAAGCTGGAGCCGTAGGTAAAGCGATCGTGCGATGAAGAGTAGAAGCGGCTGACGTCGCGCACCAGCTCCTCTTTACTGCCCTCGCAGTGGTGATACACCTCCACCCGATTCGACTCGTCCAGAATATAGATGTTGAAGCCCTTGTCGTCCGAGGTGTCTTCGAAGAAGAACTGGATGATCCCCTCGCTGGCGAAGCCATCCACCACCGGCGGCAGATGCACCTGATCGGTTTCCACCTTGATAGACAGGCCGTGCAGCTTGTTGTTGGAGATCGCACCGTAAAATTCCACCGCGTTCTCCAGCTTTTGCACCGACACGCTCAGGCGCTCGAAGAACAGCCCCCAGGTCTGCCCGGCGACGCGTACCGCCTTGAAGCGGCCAGGCTCCAGGCGGGTGCTGGACAGGCGCAGCTCAATGCACTCCGACACCAACTGCTGGATGCGGGTGCGGATCAGGCCACGCAGGTGCTGGCTGTAGCAGAACACTTCCACCGACTCCGGCGGCGCGGCGTCCTGGTGCATTTTGCCGAGAATGGTTTTCAGCGCTTCCAGCACCGACTGCTCGCCGCTGAAATGCAGGGTGCGCACTTCATTCCAGGAGTTGCGATACAGCAGATCGATGCTGCCGACCAGGCACTGCTGCTGCTGGCCGAAGCTGAACACGTCCAGCTTGCGGAAATCGAAGTGCACCACCTGATTGCGGAAGGCGGCGGTCGGATCGTTTTCCAGATTGACGATGATCGCCAGATGGCGAATTTCGCACGGGCTGTACAGCGCTTTCGGCGTCGGCGCCGGCAGGCGCAGCGGGAAGTGATGGGAAACGTCGGCCACCAGTTCCTGCAGCTTGGCGGTGTCGCACAGGTTGCCGCTCTTGATGTGCAGGCGGGTCTGCGGAGTCAGCAGGCCGTTGAAATAGGCCCAGGCCACCAGCTTGTTCAGGTAGCGGTTATATTCCAGCGGCTGATGGCTGACGATCGAATCCATGGCCGGCGCCTGATTATACAGGTACCAGCCGGTGCGGTTGGCGCGGCCAACCGGCACGTGAATAAAGGTTAAATCGTTTTCCGACAGGTCCGGCGAAATCTGCGGGTTCACCAGCGTCACCTTGCCGGGCAGCGCCTCGAACGCCGCGTACAGTTTGCGGGTCAGCACGCCGATATCCTGCGGGCTGGCGCTGACGCTGAGGTTGTTGCGGCGGGCGAAACGGATCAGGTTGCGGTAGCTCTGCATCATCGCGTCGAGCAACTCGTTATGCGCTTCACGCACCCGTTCGATTTTCCAGTTGGCACGGTTGTCCAGCATCGCCAGACGCTCTTCGCTCCAGCCCCACTCGCTGACCAGCTGGCTGAGGATCTCGCGCCGCCAGCCGACGCAGGCCTTGGCCAGCGACAGCTTTTCACACACTTTCAGGTAGAAACAGCGGCGGGCCAGATCGAGGCGGGTGGTGTCGTTGATGTCGGTCAGGTAGCGGGTCACGCGCTCGAGCATCATGCAATAGGCATCGAGCCCGAAGCTGACGATCTCCCCCTGATGCAGGCGGTGTTTGATGTCCGTCGCCAGCAGCTGGGTATTGGGGTATTCCCAGGAATAGGCTTCCAGCAGCAGGGTCTTCAGCACCGCCTTGTAAGGCGAATCGATGCTCTTGTACAGCTGCCACAGGCTGGCGCCGAAGTACTCTTCTGCCGACAGCGAACTCAGGCCGCCGAGATCCAGCCACTCGTTCGGCGTCAGCGCGCCCTGCGCATACAGCGACAGCACGTATTCATCGTAGTGCGCTTCTTCTTCGCCCGGCACCATGTTCCACAGGATGCGTTTGCCGGCCAGGCGCACCGCGGTGCGATAGAATTCGTCGAGTAACAGGATATGCTGCGTCGAGCCGCAGTCTTCGCCGCCCAGGCTGCCGCTTTCATTATGGCGGAAGCGGTTTTCGTCGATCAGGAAGAAGCTGACTTCCACCCCCATCGAGGCGGCCCACTTCTCAAGCAGGCTGCATTTTTGCTGCAGGCGGGTGCGTTCTTCGTTGTCCAGCCAGGACTGGTGGCAGACCCAGATGTCGAGATCCGAGCTGCAGCTTTGGCCGATAGACGAGGTGCTGCCCATCGAGTAGACGCCGGTGATCGGCAGCTCACCGCTGGCCGGTTTGTCAAACGGGCTGCCCCATTTGTCTTCTAAATCGTTCAGGTAATCTTGTTGAGTTTCATCAGGCGTGTAGAGGCAAATGCCATGGGGAACGTTACCGTTCAGGTAACCCGGCATCAGCGGGTGGTGGTGGTGCAGTAAGGTGGGCAGCAGACTGTATACCCGTTGAAACGCGGGCTTCATAGCCGCCAGGGCGCGATCGACGCGTAGCTGATTGATCGCATCCAGTCTCTGCTTCAATGTCTCGATGTAGAGGTACAAGACGTCTCGCCTGATTATCCCGGTGTTTAGAAAAAAACCCGTATTCCATAAGCGCCGTTAGTGTAAGAAGAATATTTGGCGACTTATTGCTGGAAACGTGATCAATTTAACACCTTGCTGATTGACCGTAAAGGAGGTAACGCTTCACAATTATTGTAGCGCTTCCCTAAACGATTTACCCGCAGTGTTAACTGCCCCAAAGCACATCACACGTCCCTTTGATTCCGTTGTCCTTTTTCCGCCTCCGGCTTCTTGCACTGACAGTATTGGCTCTCAGTGGTAGGATGGATGGCGAAATATAAAAACGGTAACAAGCATGTTAGACAAAATTATTCGAATTGCCACCCGACAAAGCCCGCTTGCACTTTGGCAAGCACATTATGTGCAGCAACGTCTGATGGCCTGCCATCCCGGCCTGCAGGTCGAGTTGGTGCCGATGGTCACGCGCGGCGACGTTATTCTGGATACGCCGCTGGCGAAAGTCGGCGGTAAAGGCCTGTTTGTTAAAGAACTCGAGCTGGCGCTGCTGGAAGGTCGCGCCGACATCGCCGTGCACTCGATGAAAGACGTGCCGGTCGATTTCCCTGCCGGCCTGGGTTTGACCACCATTTGCGAACGCGAAGATCCGCGCGACGCTTTTGTTTCCAACCGTTTCGCCTCGCTCGATCAGCTGCCGCAGGGCAGCGTGGTCGGCACTTCCAGCCTGCGCCGCCAGTGCCAGCTGCGTGAACGTCGCCCGGATCTGATCGTGCGCGACCTGCGCGGCAACGTCGGCACTCGCCTGGCCAAGCTGGACAACGGCGATTACGACGCGATTATTCTGGCGGTGGCCGGCCTGAAACGCCTGGGGCTGGAGCAACGCATCCGCAGCCCGCTGAGCGCCGAAGAGTGCCTGCCGGCGGTCGGCCAGGGTGCGGTCGGCATTGAATGCCGCCTCGACGACAGCGTCACCCGCGCGCTGCTGGTGCCGCTGAACCATGCAGCCACCGAAACCCGCGTACGCGCCGAACGGGCGATGAACACCCGTCTGGAAGGCGGCTGCCAGGTGCCGATCGGCAGCTATGCCGAACTGGATGGCGACAGCCTGTGGCTGCGTGCCCTGGTCGGTGCGCCGGACGGCAGCCAGATGGTGCGCGGCGAACGCCGCGGCCCGGCCGCCGAGGCTGAACGGATGGGCGTTGAGCTGGCGGAAGAGCTGCTGGCGCGCGGCGCACGCGAGATCCTGCGCGAAGTTTACCAGGGAAATCCGCCGGCATGACGATCCTGGTAACCCGCCCATCGCCTTCGGGCGAGCAGTTAGTGAGCCGGCTGCGCGCACTCGGCCGGGTTGCCTATCATGCACCGCTGATCGACTTCGCCCCCGGCGGCGATCTGCCGCAGCTGCCGCAGGCGTTGCAGAAGCTTGGCACCGGCGATCTGGTGTTCGTGCTGTCGCAGCATTCGGTGAACTATGCCGATTCGGTCATCGGCCGCGCCGGGCTGAGCTGGCCCGCGCACCTGACTTATTACGCCATCGGCCGCACCACCGGGCTGGCGCTGCACCGCATCAGCAGTTTGCCGGTGGAATACCCACGAGAACGCGAGATCAGCGAAACGCTGCTGCTGCTGCCGGCGCTGCAAAAGCTGGCGGGTAAACGCGCGCTGATTTTGCGCGGCAACGGCGGCCGCGAGCTGCTGGGCACAACGCTGAGCGAGCGCGGCGCCGACGTCAGCTATTATGAATGCTATCAACGCAGCCCGGTGCACTACGACGGCAGCGAGCAAAGCGCCCACTGGCAGCGCGCCGGTGTGGATACGCTGGTGGTGACCAGCGGTGAAATGTTACAACAGCTCTATACTTTAGTTCCTGATTACTATCGTTCTTCATGGCTGCTGCGTTGCCGCCTGGTAGTAGTGAGCGAACGCCTGGCTACCCTCGCCCGGGACTTGGGCTGGCGTACGATTCGGGTAGCTGACAACGCCGATAATGACGCGCTGATCCGCGCGCTACAATAATCTGACTATGGGATGTGCCACTATGACGGAACAAAATACCCCATCCGCCCCGGTTGAAGAGCCAACCACCGCGGTTGAGAGCTCCCAGCAGCCAGCCGCTGCCAGCCGCAAAGGAAAGAACACCGGCCCGGTGCTCGGCGCGATCGCTATCGTGCTGGTCATCGCCCTCGGCGCGGGCGGCTATTACCACACGCACAAGCAGGCGCAACAGCTGATCGCCGCCAATCAGGCGCTGCAGCAGCAGCTTGAAGGCGTGAAGCAGAGCCAACAGCAGGAAAGAAATGCGCTGGAGGGCCTGTTGCAGCAGCAGGGTAAAACCCTGGACGCCGCCGATCGCGAGCAGGCGAATCTGGCGCGCCAATTGAGCGAACTGCAGGAAAAAGTGGCGACCATCTCCGGCAGCGACGCCAAAACCTGGCTGCTGGCGCAGGCTGATTTCCTGGTGAAAATGGCCGGCCGCAAGCTGTGGAGCGATCAGGACGTCACCAGCGCCGCCGCGCTGCTGAAAAGCGCCGACGCCAGCCTGGCGGACATGAACGATCCGAGCCTGCTCGACGTGCGCCGCGCCATTACCGAAGACATCAGCACGCTTTCTACGCTGACCCAGGTCGATTACGACGGCATCATCCTCAAGGTCAATCAGCTGTCCAATCAGGTAGATAACCTGCGTCTGGCGGATAACGACACCGACGAAGCGCCGATGGATCAAAACAGCAGCGAACTCTCCAGCTCGATCGGCGAGTGGCGGCAGAACCTGGCCAAGAGCTGGCGCAATTTCATGGCCGACTTCATCACCATCCGTCGCCGCGACACCAGCGCCGAGCCGCTGCTGGCACCGAACCAGGACATCTACCTGCGCGAAAACATCCGTTCGCGCCTACTGGTGGCCGCACAGGCCATCCCGCGCCACCAGAACGAGACCTACAAGCAATCGCTGGAAACCGTCTCCACCTGGGTGCGCGCCTATTTCGACACCACCGATCCGGCAACCAAGGCCTTCCTGGAAGAGCTGGACAGCCTGAGCCAACAGTCGATCTCGATGGACGTGCCGGATCAGCTGAAAAGCCAGCCGCTGCTGGAAAAAGTGATGCAGACCCGGGTGCGCAACCTGATGACCCAGTCCCCTGCCGCTCACCAGGAGGGTTAAGCCATGTTACGCGTGCTATTTCTGTTCCTGGTGGTGATCGCCAGCGTGGTGCTCGGGCCGATGCTGGCCGGGCATCAGGGCTATGTGCTGATCCAGACCGATAATTACAATATTGAAACCAGCGTCACCGGCCTGGTGATTATGCTGGTGCTGCTGTTCGTGGTGCTGCTGGCGATCGAGTGGATCCTGCGCCGCATCTTCCGTACCGGCGCCCGCACGCGCGGTTGGTTTATCGGCCGCAAGCGCACCCGCGCGCGCCAGCAAACCAAAGCCGCGCTGATCAAGCTGGCGGAAGGCGACTACAAGCAGGTCGAGAAGCTGATGACGCGCAACGCCGACCACGCCGAACAGCCGGTCGTGAACTACCTGCTGGCCGCCGAGGCCGCACAGCAACGCGGCGACGACTTCCGTACCAATCAGTATCTGGAACGCGCCGCCGAAGCGGCCGACACCGATCAGCTGCCGGTGGACATTACCCGGGTTCGCATCCAGCTGGCGCAGGGCGAGAACCACGCCGCGCGCCACGGCGTCGATCGCCTGCTGAACCAGGCGCCGCGTCATCCGGAAGTGCTGCGTCTGGCGGAACAAGCCTATCTGCGCACTGGCGCCTACGCGTCGCTGCTGGAAGTGCTGCCGTCGATGCGTAAAATCGAACTCCACAGCGAAGAGCAGCTGCAGGCATTGCAGCAACAGGCCTACATCGGGCTGATGAATCAGGCGATGGCGGACGAAGGCAGCGAAGGCCTGAAGCGCTGGTGGAAAGATCAGAGCCGCAAGACGCGTCACGAAGTGCCGCTGCAAATCGCGATGGTGGAACACCTGATCGAATGCAACGACCACGAACTGGCGCAGGAGATTGTGCTCGACAGCCTGAAGCGCCAATACGACGAGCGCCTGGTGCTGTTGCTGCCGCGGCTGAAATCCGGCAACCCCGAGCAGTTGGAAAGAGCGCTGCGTCAGCAGATGAAACAACACGGCGCGACGCCGCTGCTGAACAGCACGCTGGGGCAGCTGTTGATGAAGCACGGCGAGTGGCAGCAAGCGGCCGACGCCTTCCGTGAAGCGCTGAAACAGCGCCCGGATGCCTACGACTACGCCTGGTTGGCCGATACGCTGGAGAAACTGCATCGTTCGGATGAAGCGGCGCAGATTCGGCGTGAGGGGCTGATGTTGACGCTGAAACAGAACGGCGGCGAATAACGCCCTGCCTGAGAGAGAAAAGCGCGGCCCCGATGCCGCGCTTTTTTTTGCCCAATGGCTTTCTGAAACGCAAAAAAAAACACTTGCCGCAGGGCAAGTGTATAAAGAAGCAATCAGGTCTAGGACAACAGGGGCGGTGCCTCACTCAACGTTCTGCCCTGAGCGTGATGACGGGTTAGTCATCGTTCTCGTGGGCGATAGGCACCCTAAATCGGCTCTGCGTCATTCCCAGGGTTTATGAGGCCTAAGGCGAACATAAGAGGTGGAATGAGCATCTACGCAATAGATATAGCATTTGGCGTGCCAACTTTTAAATTTAGGCTCTCAAATAGAAAATATAGTTCAATATATTGAAATTATTGGCTTTTTATTTAACCCTTCCTTTCCCGTCACAAATCACTCTCTGGTGTTCCTTGCCGGCGGCCTTTATCAGGTTGTCGCCTCGAAACGACGACTTAAGCCAAAGCTAGCTTTATCTTTTAAAATCAATGAATTATTTGTCTCAACCTGACGACAGCGCAGGATGGTATTGTCGCTGAAAACCAACACGTTTGCAGGCCGACACCAGATGCTCCCCCAGGAAGGCAAAAAGCCCGTGCGGTGCTGCACGGGCTTGTCGATGTTCCCTTCGTCATGCTGAGAAGAACTTGCTTTCATAAACGACAGACGTAAAAAAACCGACTTGCGTCGGTTTCTTTGAGAGTGGTCGGCGAAAGAGGATTACGCCCATCTTTGATGCGCGCCCTGCGGGCCGTTGCTGAAGCAACGTTGTCTCGCTTCGCGAGGCTCGAACCTCCTGCGGAGGTACTCATCCTCATAAACGACGGACGAAAAAAAACCTGCTTTAAAAAGCAGGTTTTTCGAATGTGGTCGGCGAGAGAGGATTCGAACCTCCGACCCACTGGTCCCAAACCAGTTGCGCTACCAAGCTGCGCTACTCGCCGATTTGTGTTGCTCATACTACCTGATTTATCAGACCGTTGTCCATATAAATCTTATATTTATCAGATATTTTGCGTGGTGCGAAGAGAGGGACTTGAACCCTCACGTCCGTAAGAACACTAACACCTGAAGCTAGCGCGTCTACCAATTCCGCCACCTTCGCACTGTCACAAAATACTGCTAAATCTTCACTTCGCTTAGGAAGTGGGGTGGCTAATGGGACTCGAACCCACGACAACTGGAATCACAATCCAGGGCTCTACCAACTGAGCTATAGCCACCATTACTACTTCTTCTTACTCACGCGGTAATATTACCACCGCAGCTCCTGCGCACAAACTTAATGGCGCGCCCGACAGGATTCGAACCTGAGACCTCTGCCTCCGGAGGGCAGCGCTCTATCCAGCTGAGCTACGGGCGCGTAGCGCCGTTGCGGGAGGGGATACTACGGATTTACGCCAATTCTGTCTAGTGCTTTTTCGCAGAAATGTTGCGTTTGATTACGCTTTGCTCACTCCCGCGCACAAAAGCGCACTCCGTAGCCCCTTTTCACCGTTTATTGACGCGTTTCTACCCGATTTTCAGCCGGATGATGTTTCTTGTGCATGCCGAAAGCGAAGTAGCACAGGCTGACGCCGGCTAAGAAAATCGCCCCGACCAGCAGGGAAATCCGCGTATCCGGGTTGATTCCCATGCCGACCAGCACGCAAATCAGAAAAGCGATGGTCAGATAGTTCACATACGGGAACATGATCG
Source organism: Serratia sp. A07 (assembly GCF_058725505.1). Taxonomy (NCBI): domain Bacteria; kingdom Pseudomonadati; phylum Pseudomonadota; class Gammaproteobacteria; order Enterobacterales; family Yersiniaceae; genus Serratia; species Serratia sp. A07. Next base: position 50,730 of record NZ_JBZXDO010000012.1, on the reverse strand, counting down.
ACTTAAAGCTGTGATTTTTGATCGCTTCCTTATGGGCGCGGCGGAAATAAAGCTGGCTTATCAGCACCACGAACCACGGCACCATGCCCGGCAGCACGCTCGCGCTGTAGACATAGACGAACACCTGCTCCGGATTCGGGATGATGTAGTTCAGCGCGGAACCCACCAACAGGCAGCCGATGGTGACGGCGATGCAGTTCACCGGCACGCCGCTGGCGGAAAGCTTGGTCAGCGCCGCCGGCAGCTGGCGGTTCTTGGCCAGGGCGTACAGCATGCGGCCGCCGCTGTACATACCGCTGTTGCAGCCGGAGAGCGCGGCGGTCAACACCACGAAGTTGATGATGCCGGCGGCGGCAACGATGCCGATCTTGGCGAAGGTCAGCACGAACGGGCTGCCGGTAGTGCCGATGCCGTTCCACGGGAAGATGGTGACGATGACGAAGATTGCGCCGACATAGAAGATCAGGATGCGCCACAGGATATTGTTAATCGCGCGTTTCAGCGTCACCTGCGGGTTCTTGGCTTCTCCGGCGGTGATGCCCACCAGCTCAACCCCCTGATAGGACGCCACCACGATGCACAGCGCAAACAGGAAGCCTTTCCAGCCGCCGGCAAAGAAACCGCCGTGCGCCGTCAAATTGGCGAAACCGATAGGTTCACCGCCGTTGCCGAAGCCGAAGAAGATCACCCCCAGCCCCACCAGAATCATCACGATGATGGTGGTGACCTTGATCATGGCGAACCAGAACTCCAGCTCCCCATACAGGCGCACCGCCGCCAGGTTGGCCAGCGCCACCATCGCCACGGCGATCAGCGCCGGCACCCACTGCGGTATTTCCGGGAACCAGAACTGCACATACACCCCGATGGCGGTGATCTCGGAAATGCCGACGGCAATCCACATAAACCAGTAGCCCCAGGCGGTCAGGTAACCGAAATAGGGATTCATGTACTTATGCGCGTAAACGGCAAACGAGCCCGCGACCGGCTCGAGGAACAGCATTTCTCCCATCGAACGCATAATGAAGAACACGAACAGCCCGGCGATGATGTAAGCCAGCAGCACCGACGGCCCCGCCCACTTCAGCGTACTGGCCGACCCCATAAACAGGCCGACACCGATGGTGCCCCCCAGAGCGATAAGCTCGATATGCCGGGCCTCAAGGCCCCGGTGTAGCCCTTGCGGTTTCTCTTTGTGTGCCATAAATCCTCAATAATTTTTCTCGGGTTGTGTTTGCCTGCCGGCCGCTGCCGGTCGTTATTGTCATTATTAAAAGAATAAATCATCCCCTGCCGATCGGGTTGGCATCAACGGGTAGTCGGAGCGAAGTTACCGTGAGAGGGACATCGTTCAGCGCTGTCGCATCAGGCTTCAGCGGCCAGGGATAATTTCCGGGCGGTATCGTTTCGCATTTCGCCGCTATAAGCAAACCGCAATTTAAAACTTTATGGAATAAATGCAGCGGCGTTTAGGGCCGGGGGTTATAGATATGCGGGAGAAACGTGCAAAAGCAGATTATTGGTACAGCAGACCGGAGCGGAACAGCACTTTCCGCCCCGGATGAAGGTTACATCTTGCCGCTGTAGTAGTAGCCGACAAACTTCAGCAGCTTCAACTGTCGGCCGATGCGGCTGGGCTGGCTGAGCAGGCGGTAGAGCCATTCCAGACCGAGGTTCTGCCACACCTTGGGCGCACGCTTCACATGGCCGGTAAAGACGTCGTAGGTGCCGCCCACGCCCATGTACAGCGCCTGCGGATGCACCTTGCGACAGTCACGCATCAGAATTTCCTGCTTCGGCGATCCCATCGCCACCGTCACGATAGCGGCGCCGCTGGCACGAATACGCTCGAACAGCGCCTCTCGCTGATCCGGTTTGAAATAGCCGTCCTGGCTGCCCACCAGGTTGACATTCCATTGGCTGCGCAGCTTTTGCTCGGTTTCCGCCAAGACCTCGGGCTTGCCGCCGACCAGGAAGACCGGCGTGCCTTCACGGCCGGCGCGCTGCATCAAGGCTTCCCACAGATCGGCACCCGCCACGCGCGAAACGTCCGCCGCCGGGTATTTGCGGCGAATCGAACGCACCATGCTGATGCCGTCGGCGTACTTGTACTCCGCCTCATCCAGCAACGCATGCAGCGCCGGGTCCTCTTCCGCCTTCAGGATCTTTTCCGCGTTCATGGCTACCAGCGTGCCCTGTTTTACCCGGCCGCCGTCGAACAAAAAGTCCATGCAGTGCGCCATATCGCGAAAGCCCCACAGGCTGAAACCGCGCAGCTCATACTGCGGCACCGAAATCTTTGCTTCCATCGTTCTCATTACCCTTACAAAAGACCGTTCGCCCGAGGCACAGACGCCAGCGCGCGGGCGCGCGTCACTCTGGCCTTGATCAGCCCGGCGGTATCGAACAGCCAATACAGCAACTTCGCCAGCACCAGACAGGCGCCGAAAATAATGCAGAAAAACACCACGCGCGACACGAAAGAGTCTACCCCTTCACGCGCCAGCACGATGATGTTGAACACCGCACCGAAGCAGAAGCCCTGCAGAATGGCCGCCTTATAGCGGTTCGGTTCGGTTTTGCCCAACTCATACAGCCAGTCGAACCACTTGATGATCATGCCCACCAGAATCGCGCCGAGCGGAATAAACAGCGCACCGCCCATCACCACCAGTGAACCGATCAGCGTCGGGGAAATCGCCAGCCCGGAGTGATTGTTCAGCACTTCCCAGGTGAAATAGTTGGCCGAGTTCAGCACCACGTCCGGCCGGCCCGGCCATAGCCAGGTTGGAATAAAGACGTAGAAATCACGCACGATCGGCGCCAGACCCTGGAAATCGATCTTGTCGTAATTTTGCAGCAGCAGCGCCAGGTTTTCCCACGGCGAGAAGGTATCGCGGGTCAGGTAGAGGAAGGTATAGAACGCTTCCGCGCCGCTGACGTCCAGGCTGTAGCGCTTCAACGCCAGCCAGAACATGCCGACCACGCCGAATATGCCCGCCGCCGCCAGCATCCACAGCGTGATCCAGCCGCGCACGATGCCGATAAACAGGAACAGCGCGAAGGCGATGATGATGTTGGCGCGGGTGCCGCCGACGATCACGTAGGTCAGAATACCGAACGCCACCGTCGCCACCAGGAACAAGAACCAGGCGCGCAGATCCTGCCGCAGGAAATAGACCACCAGCATCGCCGGAATGAAGAAGTAGAAGAACCGCTTGAGCGCCACGCCGGACACGTCGCTGGAGAAAATCTGGCTGTAAGAATTGAGCTTGAACAGCAGGAAGCCGTTCTGCATGAAGAAGATCCCAACGGTACCGATCGCCACCAATGCCAGCAGCACCCAGGTCATATGAGTCTCTACCCGGTTCATGGTAAACAGCGCCGCACGCGGCTCTGTGCGGCGCTTGCGCAGTCGGGTCTTGTAGGTGACGTAATAGATGGCGTAAAACGCCGTCGCCGACAGCAGGGCGTACAGCAGAAACTCCACCGGCACCACCTCGACGTCAAACTGGAACACCAGCAGGCAGGTCAAAGGAAAACCGAAATAGAACGTCAGCAAATACAGCAGCGAGAAGAAGACGTTGAAGTTAAAGCGCACGCGCCGAAACTCCTGGTAGGTCAGCGTCAGAATAAACGTCAGGCTGACCAGATAGACGACAAACAGGCCGCCGAATTGCGCCAACGTCATGAGTGCTCTCCCGCCGCCAACGCCAGGGCTTGCTGCCAGCCGTCGACATAGTTCGGATTGAAGAAGGCGATCGCCTGTTTATCCACCGCCGCCAGCTGACGCTGCGCTTCGCGCACCACCGCCTCGTCCAGCGAATCGCCGTAGAACAGCACCGGCAGATGCTGTTCCGCCAAATCCTGCCAGAACGGGTTTTGCCGGCTGAGCACGAAAGGCACGCCGAACTGAATCAGCAGGCACAGGGTGCCAATCCCCTGCTGGCGATTGAAAATGAAATAGCCCAGATCGCAGGCGCGTAAAATATTGAGGTAGTCCTCAAACGCCACCTGCTGCGTGAGCAGCTGCAGGTTTTTCTCGCCGAACAGCGGCAACCCGGCGGCGCGCACCTGCTCGATGTAGGCATCGTTGTTGGCCGGATAACCCATCGGCAGGATCACGCGCACGTCGGCGCCGAACTGCTGATGAATCGCCTGCAGCGCTTCGATATGCCGATTGCTGCGATCGCCGGAGTTGCCCACCAGAATCGTCATCGGCCCGGCCAGGTTTTTCTCGACGTGAACGTCGGTCAGCGCCGGATCCATGCGGGTCGGGAAGTACAGCAGCGAGGCCGGCACCCGCGCATGGCGCTGCTGGTAGTGAATCACGTCGCCGCGAGTAGCAAACACGTTCCCTACTCGCCCCTGCGCAATGCGGCGCAGCAGATAGAACAGCCGGAATTTCCAGCTGGTGGCGTCTTCATACAGATCGGCACCCCAAATATGCCAACTGACCTGACGCGCCTTGATCTTGCCGCTCAGCAGCGCCAACCACAGCCCCGGATTGAACTGGCCGTGCAGGAAGAAGCGCGCATCGCGATCGGCCTGGGCACGGGTGATGACCGCCGCCGCCAGGCTTTTCTTGTCTGCGTAGGGCTCAATGTTCAGGGCGGGGAAATCACCCAGTGCCGCCACATCCTCGGCCGCCACCATAAAATGCCGCGTCTGCTCAGCTGGCAAACGCGGCGCCAGCACGTCGTTGAAGAAGCGCAGCACCGTCTGGTTATGATGCGGGATATCGGATCCCAGAACGTGAATCAGTGTGGTCATACTCGTCTACGATAAATAAGGAACACGCAGCTACAGAGCGCGAAATACACGATGTAGGTTGCCATATAGGCCTGAGCCGCCCCCAACGCGCCGTGCAGCGGGATCAGCCAGTGCGAGAACAGCGTCAGCAGCAGAAACTGGCTGACTTCCGTCAGGATATAGAAGCGCAGCGACGCTTTGGCGATCACCAGATAGCCGAACACATAGGCCCCGACTTTCAGCACGTCGCCCACCAGCTGCCAGGCAAACAGATCGCGCATGGCGACAAACTTGTCCGAGAACAGCAGCCAAATAGCGAAATCGCGCAGCACCCAAACCGTAAAGCTCGCCGCCGCTACCGCCGGCAGCACGAATTTCAGCGAACGCACGATCTCCCGTGAGATGGCGCCCTTGTCCGTCAGCCGCGACAGCGTCGGCAGCAAATAGACGGTAAACGAAGCGGTGATAAACTGCAGATAGGCATCGGAAATGCTGCTGACGCCCTGCCAAATCCCCACCTCATCCCAGCCGTAATGGGCGGCCAACAGGTTACGCATCATTACGTAGGCCACCGGCAGCGTCACCGACGTGATCAACGCCATGAGGGTGAATTTGCCGAGATTGCCGGCCACGAGTTTGTCCCAACGCGGCGCCAGATAGCGCAGCGGCAGCGTTTTGCGCCGCCACAGCATCAGCCCGGCAGGCAATACCACCAACGCCGGCACCAGCGCCAGCCCCGCCAGCGCGCCTTCATAGCCACCCAGCTTAAAGCACAGGTAATAAGCCACCACGCCAATCAGGCTGCCGCCGATCACCGCCAGCGCATTGCCCATCGCATCGCGATAGCCTTTCAGCACCGCCATGAACAGGTTGGCGTAGGCGATCCCCATCTGAATGAAGGCGACGGCGCGCACCACATCAACGTAATCGGCATGCCCGAACAGCCCGATGCTGATCGGTTCGGCGGCGAACAGAAACACCAGCGCCAGCAAGGTCGAAAAACCCAGCACGATGCTCGACGCAGTGCCTACCGCCAGACGCAGACGCTGCGGATCCTGGTGGTACTCCGCCACGTATTTGGTGATGCCGTTAAAAATACCCGCGCCGGACAGCACGCCCAGCACGGTAATCAACTGGCGGAAGTTACCCGCCTGCCCCACCCCGCTGGGGCCAAACGCCACCGCCAGCAGCTTCACCACCAACAACCCCACGCCGATTTTGATCAGCGTGGAGCCGGCGGTCCATATCGATGCTTTTGCCAGCGACATATCAGGCAAAGAAGCTCAGGATGGTATTGATTACCGTGCGCTGATTGACATCGGACATATTGTAGAACAGCGGCAAGCGCACCAGGCGCGCGCTTTCCTGCGAGGTGTAACGGTCTTCGCCGGCAAAGCGACCAAAACGTTCGCCGGCCGGGCAGTCATGCAGCGGGATATAGTGGAACACCGCCATGATCTCGGCTTCCTTCAGGTAGTCGATAAAGGCCGTGCGATCGTCGATATCCCGCAGCTTGATATAGAACATGTGCGCATTGTGCCTACAATCTGCCGGTATGCTCGGCAGCTCGATGCGGCCGGCCTTCGCCAACGGCAGGAAACTGTCGTAGTACTTCTGCCACAGCGTCAGGCGGCGCTGGTTGATGCGTTCCGCCACTTCCAGCTGGCCCCACAGGTAGGCGGCCTGCAGGTCAGACATCAGATAGCTGGAGCCGATGTCGCGCCAGGTATATTTGTCGACCTGACCACGGAAGAACTGGCTGCGGTTGGTGCCTTTCTCGCGGATGACTTCCGCCCGATCGACCAGAGCCGGATCGTTCACCAGCGTCGCACCACCTTCGCCGCCGGCGGTATAGTTTTTGGTTTCATGGAAGCTGAAACAGCCGATGTGGCCGATGGTGCCCAATGCCTTGCCTTTGTAGGTTGACATCACGCCCTGCGCGGCGTCTTCCACCACGAACAGGTTATATTTCTTCGCCAGCGCCATGATGGTATCCATCTCGCAGGCGACGCCGGCGTAGTGCACCGGCACGATCGCGCGGGTTTTATCGGTGATCGCCGCTTCGATTTTGGTTTCATCGATGTTCATGGTATCCGGACGCAGGTCGACGAACACCACTTTAGCCCCGCGCAGCACAAAGGCGTTGGCGGTAGAAACGAAGGTAAAGCTCGGCATGATCACTTCGTCACCCGGCTGAATATCCAGCAGGATGGCGGCCATTTCCAACGACGCGGTGCAGGAAGGCGTCAGCAACACTTTCGCGCTGCCGAAACGCTGTTCCATCCACTGCTGGCAGCGGCGGGTAAAGCCGCCGTCGCCGCATAGCTTGCCGCTGCCCATAGCAGCCTGCATATATTCCAGTTCAGTGCCAACAACCGGTGGAGCGTTAAATGGAATCATGTCTACCTCTGTATAACCAGTACGCGGTGCTTTCAATCACGGCACCCTGTCGTTGATAGAGTCGTAATGCGGCGATATTGCTTATCTGGGTCGCGACCCGCAGGCGCTGCATACCTTGACGTCGACATTCGGCGATCGCCGCCGTCATCAGCCGAGTGCCAATGCCCCGGCCGGATACGCCGGGGAAAGCCGCCAGCAGGCCGATACGCATTTCCTGGCCGCCAATGTCACGCAGGCTGACAAAGCCTTCGGGTTGCCCCTGGTTGTCCAAAGCCAACAGGCACTGATGATCGAACGTGCCTAAAACGGCCTTTTCAATCCACAAAGCATAAAACCGGCCGCTGTCATCAGGTTGATACCAAGGTGCGCGAAAACGGCTGACGGTGAACGCCTGAGCCGCCGCGGCACGCAATGCCGGGATATCGGACTCGGTTGCCAGACGGGAAGTCTCGGCTCCGTCGCCGGGTTCCGCCGCTCGTTCACGCTCAAGAGCCAGGACCAGATCGACCTCACCCTCAACCAGACGAAATCCCAAGCCGGCGAGGCCATCCGCCAATGCCAGTTGCTGCGCGGGAATTTTTGCCTGCACCAGGGCATAAGCCGCCAAGTCGGCTTCGGCAAGCGCCGGGGCCGAGGAGGAGAAGCCGAGTTTCGCGCTGTCTAGCGCGAAAAACTCGCTTTCCCACGCCAAAGGCTCAATAGTGGCGTGGACGCACATGCAGCAGGTCCAACAAATACTTGCCGTAGCCCGTTTTGGACAATGAGGTGGCGGCGCGTTTCAGCCCCTTGTCATCCAGCCAGCCGTTACGCCAGGCGATCTCTTCCAGACAGGCGATTTTAAAGCCCTGGCGCTTTTCTACCGTCTGCACGAAGCTGCTGGCTTCCAGCAGGCTGTCGTGAGTCCCGGTGTCCAGCCAGGCGAAACCACGCCCCAACAGCTCGACGGTCAGTTCACCGCGCTCCAGATACATCTGGTTGATGCTGGTGATTTCCAGCTCGCCGCGTTCGGAAGGCTTCACCTGCTTGGCAAACTCCACCACCTGGCTATCGTAGAAGTACAGGCCGGTCACCGCCCAATCGGATTTCGGTTTCTTCGGCTTTTCTTCGATCGACAGCGCGCGGAAATTTTCGTCAAACTCCACGACGCCAAAGCGTTCAGGATCCATCACCTGATAACCGAACACGGTGGCACCTTCGGTGCGAGCCGCGACGGTTTTTAATTTCGGGCTGAAAGATTGGCCGAAGAAGATGTTATCTCCCAACACCAGGCAGCAAGAATCGCCGTTGATAAACTCCTCGCCGATCAGAAACGCCTGCGCCAAACCTTCCGGCTTAGGCTGCGCAGCGTAGCTGAGATTGACGCCGAACTGTTCGCCGTTACCCAACAAACGCTCGAAGGACGGCAGATCTTCCGGGGTCGAGATGATCAAAATGTCACGGATCCCCGCCAACATCAGTACCGACATCGGGTAATAGATCATCGGCTTGTCATAAATCGGCAGCAGTTGCTTGGACACGCCACGAGTAATCGGATGCAGACGCGTACCGGAACCGCCAGCCAGAATAATACCTTTCATACTTACTCCAAAACCCACCGCGCCGGCGCAAAGCGGCGCGGCGTTAAATTAATCTGACAGCCCCAAACGCTCACCGGCATAAGAACCGTCTTGCACCCGGCGCCACCAGGTTTCGTTAGCCAGATACCAGGCCACCGTCTTGCGAATGCCGCTTTCGAAGGTTTCCTGCGGCCGCCAGCCCAACTCACGATCGATTTTGCCGGCGTCGATGGCATAACGCATATCGTGGCCCGGGCGATCCTTCACGTAAGTGATCAGATCGCGGTAGTTCGCCACGCCCTGCGGCTTGTTCGGTGCCAGTTCTTCCAGCAGATCGCAAATGGTCTGCACCACTTCGATATTCTTGCGCTCGTTATGGCCACCGATATTGTAAGTTTCGCCCACCACACCTTCGGTCACGACCTGATACAGCGCGCGCGCGTGATCTTCGACATACAGCCAGTCACGCACCTGCGCGCCGTTGCCGTAAACCGGCAGCGGTTTGCCGGCCACCGCATTCAGGATCACCAGCGGGATCAGCTTCTCCGGGAAGTGATAAGGGCCATAGTTATTCGAACAGTTGGTCACGAGAGTCGGCAAACCGTAGGTGCGCAACCAGGCACGCACCAGATGATCGCTCGACGCCTTGGAGGCGGAATACGGACTGCTCGGCGCATACGGCGTGGTTTCGATAAACAGATCGTCGGTACCGTGCAAGTCACCGTACACTTCATCGGTGGAGATATGATGGAAACGGAAAGACTGCTTCTTCTCCGCCGCCAACGGCTGCCAGTAATGGCGCGCCGCTTCCAGCATAGTGTAAGTGCCAACCACGTTGGTCTCGATAAAGGCCGCCGGGCCGTCGATAGAGCGATCGACGTGGCTTTCCGCCGCCAGGTGCATCACCACGTCCGGCTGATACTGGGCAAATACCCGATCCAGCTCGGCGCGATCGCAGATGTCGACCTGCTCGAAAGCATAGCGCTCGCTATCAGCCACCACCGCCAAAGACTCGAGGTTACCGGCATAGGTCAGCTTATCCACCACCACCACGCTATCGCCGGTGGCCTCAATGATGTGCCGCACGACTGCGGAGCCAATGAAACCGGCACCACCGGTAACTAAAATACGTTTCAACGCCATACTCCTTTGGTATCAACAACCCATGTTTGTTTTACATCTTCCGGCCGGATGGCCTTGAACTGCTGGTGATCGACCAACATCACGATCACATCGGCCTGCTGCAACGCCTCAGCGATTGGCGTCAACGTCACATGGCCCGCCAGCGACTTCGGCAGCTGTTCGACGTTCGGCTCCACCGCCAGCGTTTCGCCGACGTGCCATTCGGCAATCAGATGTGCGACCTCGACCGCCGGGCTTTCACGCAGATCGTCGATATTCGGCTTGAAGGCCAGGCCGAAGCAGGCAATTTTGACCTCGGACGCGCGCTTGTCGGTGGCGGCCAGGCAATCGGCCACCGCCGCTTTCACCCGGTCGACCACCCACAGCGGTTTACCGTCGTTCACCAGGCGAGCGGTGTGGATCAGGCGCGCCTGCTGCGGGTTCTGCGCCACGATAAACCACGGATCGACGGCGATGCAGTGACCGCCGACGCCCGGCCCCGGCTGCAGAATATTCACCCGCGGATGGCGGTTCGCCAGGCGGATCAGTTCCCAGACGTTGATCCCCTGTTCGGCGCAGATCAACGACAATTCGTTGGCAAAAGCGATATTCACGTCGCGGAAGCTGTTTTCCGTCAGCTTGCACATCTCGGCAGTGCGCGAGTTGGTGATCACGCATTCGCCCTCGAGGAAAATCTTGTACAGCGCGCTGGCACGTTCCGAACACTTCGGCGTCATGCCACCGATCACGCGGTCGTTTTGAATCAGTTCCACCATGACCTGCCCCGGCAGCACGCGCTCCGGGCAGTAGGCGATATTCACGTCCGCCGCTTCGCCCGCTTGTTGCGGGAAGCTGAGATCGCTGCGCGCCTGCGCCAGCCATTCCGCCATCTGTTCGGTGGCACCCACCGGCGAGGTGGACTCAAGGATCACCAGATCGCCCTTTTTCAGCACCGGCGCCAGCGATTTCGCCGCCGCTTCGACATAGGCCAGATCCGGCTCGTGATCGCCCTTGAACGGCGTAGGCACCGCGATCAGGAACGCATCGGCCGCCAGCGGTTTGGTCACCGCCTGCAGGAAACCACCGTCGACGGCGTCCTTGACCACTTTGTCCAGATCCGGCTCGACGATGTGGATCGCACCGCGGTTAATGGTATCTACTGCATGTTGGTTAACATCTACACCCACCACTTTTTTCTTGCGGGAAGCGAACGCCGCCGCCGTTGGCAAGCCGATATAACCCAGGCCGATAACCGAAATAGTGTCAAAACTCATAGTGTCACCTGATGATTCTTTAAAGCTTCGAGGATACGCTGGCAGGCATGCCCGTCACCGTATGGGTTGTGCGCCCGACTCATCGCGTGATATTCGCTTTCGTCCGTCAACAGCCGGGTCACCGCTTCAACAATTTTGGCTACATCGGTACCGACCAGGCGTACCGTGCCCGCATCTATCGCTTCCGGGCGTTCGGTGGTGTCGCGCATCACCAGCACCGGTTTGCCTAACGATGGCGCCTCTTCCTGAATACCGCCGGAATCGGTCAGGATCATATAGGCCTGGGTCATCAAATAGACAAACGGCAGATAATCCTGCGGCTCGATCAGCATGACGTTGTCGATGCCTTTCAAGATGCGATTCACCGGTTCACTGACGTTCGGATTGAGATGCACCGGATACACTACCTGCACTTCCGGGTGGTTGCGGGCAATCTCCGCCAGCGCGCTGCAAATTCGCTCAAAGCCGCCGCCAAAACTTTCGCGGCGATGGCCGGTGACCAGAATCAGTTTCTTGTCGGCGTCGAGGAACGGGTAACGCTGCGCCAGGCCAGCCTGCAGCGCGGCATCGCTCATCACGCGGTCGCGCACCCAGAACAACGCATCGATCACCGTATTGCCGGTCACGAAAATACGGTTGTCCGGCAGCAGTTCGCGCAGCAGATTCTGGCGCGAGTTTTCGGTTGGCGCAAAATGGTACATCGCCAGATGGCCGGTCAGTTTGCGGTTGGCCTCTTCCGGCCAGGGAGAATACAGATTGCCGGTGCGCAGCCCGGCTTCGACATGCCCGACGGGGATGCGTTGATAGAACGCCGCCAGACTGGTCGCCAGCGTGGTGGTGGTATCACCATGCACCAGCACCACGTCCGGTTTGAAGTCTTCCAGCACCCCTTTCAGCCCTTCCAGGATGCGGCAGGTGATTTCCGTCAGCCCCTGACCGGGTTTCATGATGTTCAGGTCGTAATCCGGCGTAATCTCAAACAACCGCAATACCTGATCCAACATCTCACGATGCTGTGCCGTTACGCAGACTCTTGCGTCAAAGGCCTCATCCTGGGCCAGTGCATGTACCAGCGGCGCCATTTTAATGGCTTCCGGCCTGGTGCCGAAAACAGTCAACACTTTCACAGCGAATCTCTTTTGGTCGGTTAATCGCAGGCCCCGCCTGCGAATGGGGCGCTCACGCGCCCTGCATCAGATTAGTATATTATTTTTAACTACGCGGCCGACGCGCCAAGGCAACACCCGCGCCAACCAAAGCGCCCATCGCACCCCACAGAATCAGCCAGAAGACCCGGCGTGGGCTGTCGCGTTTTACCGGCTCTTCCGGCGTACGCAAATAGCGATAGGTCTGGAACTTCTCATCCAACGTTGGGCCAACGTTCAGCGTCGCCAGCATCGCGCGGTTCTGATCGTAATCCAGGTCATAGGTCGGGCCGGAAGCCTGTAGGCCTTCCAGACGCGCCTGCAGCATTGGCCGGCCCAGCAGGAACAGATCCGAATCCGGCAGTTGCTCGGCCGGGGTGTCGGTTTGCGTGCGGCTTATCCCCTGGCTCTCGGCGATTTTCAGCGCCTGCTGCGTGGTGTTCAGCTCACGCTTGTAAACCGACTCCGCCACCGCTTCCTGACGTTTGACCTGCGCCTTCATCGAGGTGGTGCGGGCGGCCCACGCCCCCTGGATCTCTTCGTTCAGGTGCAGGGCTGCGCGGTGGCTGGCGAAGGCCACGTATTGACGCAGCAGGCGGTTGGCGTCGGCGGCGGTTTCCGCCGTCAGCTTCACGCCGTCGTTCGGCACTTTCTTGTCGTCGCGCGGCGTGAACAGGATGTTGTTGATCAGCTCGTCGAGCAACGCCGCATCGGCGCGGGCATCCCCTTCCTGACGCTGCTTGTAGTAATCGCTCTGCAGCCAGAAATCGCGACGCGTATCGTAAGCCGCCAGCTGCATGATGAACTCATTGTACGCTTCATCCGCGATGCTCGGCTGATCGCCGGCCGTCGCCGGCAGCGTGCGCACGTCCAGATTACGCAGGAACTGCTGCTGCGAGTAGTAACCGCCCAGCGCATTCACCGTCGGTCTGTCGGTGATGGCGGTCGCACTCCACTCTTGCTTAACCAGATAAGAGACGATCAGCGCGACCGCCGCGAACAGCACCGCAATGCCGATAATCCACGGTTTGCCGCGCCACAGGGTGCAGCACAGGCCGCGGATATCGAGTTCGTTATCCACCGCCGGGGTATGCTTGTCAGACGTTGTTTCTGGATTCATCACAGCCAAAAAGCCTCTGGTTAAGATACTTGCTTGTTATCGCTCGAACGCCGCAGGCGACGCTTGATACGCTTAATGTACCGCGCAACCCGCCAGGCGCGCTTGATGCAGTAACCGTACAGGAAGAAAGCAAGCAAGAATAATGCCAACATAACCCACTCTGGGATAAAAGTCAGGCGTTCGCCGATCACGCCAACCGCCGCCAGCAATGCGGCCGCCAGGGTGATCAACACGAAAGCCTGCCGCGGCGTAAAGCCGGCGCGCATGATCAGGTGGTGAATATGTTGACGATCGGGAGAGAAGGGGCTCATCCCCTTGCGTAAACGACGATACATGATTGCTATCATGTCCATCAGCGGAATAGCGATGATCCACAGCGCGGTCACCGGGTTAATCGAGTGTGCCTTTCCCTGCGAGCTTTGCAGCAGCAGCCAAATGGCGGTAAAGCCGATCAGGGTACTGCCGGCGTCCCCCATGAACACCTTATAACGGCGGCCAAGGATGCCGAGGTTGAGCAAAATATAGGGAACGATGGTGGCAATCATCGCAAAGCACCAGAACGCCAGCTCATGATGGCCGCTCAGGTACAGCAACAGGCCCAGCGCGCCGAAGGAGACGCACGACAAGCCCCCCAGCAGGCCATCGATGCCGTCGACCATGTTGAAGGCGTTGATCGCCGCCCATACCGCGAACAGCGTCACCAGATAGCCGAACGGCCCCAGCAGCATCTCCCAGTCGCCCAGCACATGGCCGAAGCTGCGCAGATAGAGGCCCGCGAACACCATCATGGCGATGCCGACCAACGCCTGCACCAGGGCGCGGATTTTAACGCTGATGTCGAAACGATCGTCGAGCGCGCCCACAAACACCAGAATGCCGGCGCAGGTAAGATAAAGCTTGGCGTGCGCGATAGGTTGTTCAGAAATCCAAAACGCGAAGCACAGCCCGGCATAAACGGAAATACCGCCGACCAGCGGAATCAGCCCCTGATGGCGTTTGCGATAATTGGGTTTATCTACCAGACCAATACGTTTTGCCGCCTTGCGGGCAACAAAGAGAAAAGCCAAAGAAAACAGGAAAACAAATAGAATTTCAGTACTCATAGTGAGTAAGTTCACAGTTAACAGATCTCTGTAGAAGATAAGGCAGCTTACCACGGGCAATAGCTTGTGCCATCGGCCCCCGCCACCTTTCGGTCATTTCCTATGACAACGGTGATTCATGCCTATTTTCTTCGCTTCGGCTGACAAAACGACAGCAGCAAAGCCGACCGGCGAGAAACCGACCGACAAACAAGATGAATTCTCAATAAGTCGAGGAAACAACTTACTTTTCCATTACTGCTACTTATCGTATCCGCCAAAAGCGAAAAACGCCACGACTAGGCGTGGCGTTCAGCGAATTTTTTAACGAATTATGAGCGTTTCATCATATCGAAGAATTCATCGTTGGTTTTAGTCATCGCCAACTTATTAATGAGGAACTCCATCGCGTCAATCTCACCCATCGGATGGATGATTTTGCGCAGGATCCACATTTTTTGCAGCTCTTCGGAGGTGGTGAGCAGCTCTTCTTTACGGGTACCGGAGCGGTTGTAATCGATCGCAGGGAATACGCGTTTCTCGGCGATTTTACGCGCCAGATGCAATTCCATGTTGCCGGTACCTTTAAATTCTTCGTAGATCACTTCGTCCATCTTCGAGCCGGTATCCACCAGCGCGGTCGCGATGATGGTCAGGCTGCCGCCCTCTTCCACGTTACGTGCCGCACCGAAGAAACGCTTCGGACGATGCAGGGCGTTGGCATCCACACCACCGGTCAGCACCTTGCCTGAGGCCGGTACCACGGTGTTGTAGGCACGCGCCAGACGAGTGATGGAGTCGAGCAGAATGATCACGTCTTTCTTGTGTTCAACCAGGCGCTTGGCCTTCTCGATCACCATTTCGGCCACTTGCACGTGACGCGAAGCCGGTTCGTCGAAGGTCGATGCGATCACTTCGCCTTTCACCAGACGCTGCATCTCGGTCACTTCTTCCGGACGTTCGTCGATCAGCAGCACCATCAGCACGCAGTCAGGGTGGTTGTAGGCGATGCTCTGCGCAATGTTCTGCAGCAGCATGGTTTTACCGGCTTTCGGCGGTGCCACGATCAGGCCACGCTGGCCGCGGCCAATCGGCGCCGCCAGATCCAGTACGCGCGCCGTCAGGTCTTCGGTCGAACCGTTGCCGCGCTCCATCCGCAGACGGGAATTGGCGTGCAGCGGGGTCAAGTTCTCGAACAGGATCTTGCTGCGGGCGTTTTCCGGCTTGTCGTAGTTGACCTCGTTGACTTTCAACAGGGCAAAATAGCGCTCGCCTTCTTTTGGCGGACGAATCTTACCGGAAATGGTGTCACCTGTGCGGAGGTTGAAGCGGCGGATTTGGCTAGGGGATACATAGATGTCGTCGGGACCGGCGAGGTAGGAACTGTCTCCAGAGCGGAGGAAACCGAATCCATCCTGCAATATCTCGAGCACGCCGTCGCCGAAGATATCTTCTCCGCTTTTCGCATGTTGCTTCAGAATGGAGAAGATAATGTCCTGCTTGCGCATGCGGGCAAGGTTTTCCAGCCCCATATTTTCGCCGAGAGTAATCAGCTCAGAAACCGGCGTATTCTTTAATTCGGTAAGATTCATAGTGGTGGGTTCTTAAACTCGGGGTATGTCTCGAACTTGTATCGTGAATGGTATGGCAGCGAGATGCGTGCCTGTTTACTGGACGTTCGATCACCGGGCGCAGAGCCGTCGCGGTAAGAAATGGCTTACATCGGGCGCACGCATTGACGGTTGAAGATCGAAGGTACCTTAAAAATGATTTTTGCAAAACCGTTTGATTGCCAAAACACGGGCTGAGTTCAGTTTACTTTCAACGCCAGTGGTTCGACACAGAGTATAGCTTTAGATTCAAACTCTTTAGATTTAAAACTTCGGGCAAGTTCTATATGCAGTGTGGTTAAACTTAACACGCTTCTTGGCAGGCGTCTAGCGGTGAATTGAACATCACCGCCAGGCGCCTGATACTGGGCTTCCCGCCCGATTACAGATTCGCGTTCAGGAAATCTTTGAGCTGACCTTTGGACAACGCGCCAACCTTGGTCGCGGCCACTTCACCGTTCTTGAACAGCAACAGCGTAGGGATACCACGGATACCGTACTTAGGCGCGGTAGCCGGGTTCTGATCGATATTCAGCTTGGTGATGGTCAGTTTGCCTTCGAACTCTTCGGCAATCTCATCCAGAATCGGAGCAATCATCTTGCACGGCCCACACCATTCAGCCCAGAAATCGACCAGGATCGGCCCTTCCGCTTTCAGCACATCGGCTTCGAAGCTGCTGTCAGTCAGGTGAATAATTTTATCGCTCATGTTCTACTCCACAGGATTATGTCTACCTTGTTGGTGTAGCATTAACCAACTCAAGGTGATTTTATTGCACCGCGTTTATTTCAACGGATGTGCTTTCGTAAAGCAATAGTTAGCTGATATTCTACCACACTATGAGCAAAACACACTTGACCGAACAGAAGTTTTCCGACTTCGCCCTGCACCCGTTAGTCCTTGAAGCCCTTGAGAAAAAAGGGTTTCACAATTGCACGCCCATCCAGGCGTTAGCATTGCCGCTCACGCTCTCCGGGCGTGACGTTGCAGGTCAGGCGCAAACCGGTACCGGAAAGACGCTGGCGTTTTTGGCGTCTACTTTTCACTATTTGCTGACTCACCCGGCGAAACAGGATCGCCAGACCAATCAGCCGCGCGCCTTGATCATGGCGCCTACGCGTGAACTGGCGGTGCAAATCCACTCCGATGCAGAAGCGCTCTCCCAGAGCACCGGCCTGAAACTGGGCCTGGCCTACGGCGGCGACGGCTACGACAAACAGCTGAAAGTGCTGGAAAGCGGCGTGGACATTCTGATTGGCACCACCGGCCGTTTAATCGATTACACCAAACAGAACTATGTCGATCTCGGCGCGATGCAGGTCGTCGTGCTGGATGAAGCCGATCGCATGTACGATCTCGGCTTTATCAAAGACATCCGTTGGCTGTTCCGCCGTATGCCTACGGCCGATCAACGCCTGAACATGCTGTTCTCCGCTACCCTGTCCTATCGCGTACGCGAGCTGGCCTTCGAGCAGATGAACAACGCCGAATATGTTGAAGTGGAACCGGAACAGAAAACCGGCCACCGCATTAAAGAAGAGCTGTTCTACCCGTCCAACGAAGAAAAAATGCGCCTGCTGCAGACGCTGATTGAAGAAGAGTGGCCGGATCGCGCCATCATCTTCGCCAACACCAAGCACCGCTGCGAAGACATCTGGGGCCATCTGGCCGCCGACGGTCACCGCGTCGGCCTGCTGACCGGTGACGTGGCGCAGAAAAAACGCCTGCGTATCCTCGACGACTTCACCAAGGGCAACCTCGATATCCTGGTCGCCACCGACGTCGCCGCGCGCGGTCTGCACATCCCTTCCGTCACGCACGTTTTCAACTACGATCTGCCTGACGACTGCGAAGACTACGTGCACCGCATCGGCCGTACCGGCCGCGCAGGCGCCAGCGGCCACTCCATCAGCCTGGCGTGTGAAGAGTACGCGCTCAACCTGCCGGCGATCGAGACCTATATCGATCACAGCATTCCGGTGAGCAAGTACAACAGCGATGCGCTGCTGACCGATTTGCCGGCGCCGAAGCGCCTGTCGCGTCCGCGCGGCGGCAACGGCCCACGTCGCAACTCCGCGCCTCGTCGCGGCGGCGCGCCGCGCAGCAACCGTAAACGTTCGAGCTGATCGCCATGCTCAGTTCCAGCACGCTTTATGCTGCCATCGATCTCGGCTCCAACAGCTTCCACATGTTGGTGGTGCGCGAGGTGGCCGGCAGCATTCAGACTCTGGCGCGGATCAAGCGCAAGGTGCGCCTGGCGGCCGGGCTGGATCAGAACAATCACCTGTCGCATGAGGCCATGCAACGCGGCTGGCAGTGCCTGAGGCTGTTCTCCGAACGCCTGCAGGACATTCCGCGCGAGCAGATCCGCGTCGTCGCCACCGCCACGCTGCGCCTGGCGTCCAACGCCGATGAGTTTCTGCAGGTCGCCGAGCAAATCCTCGGCTGCCCGGTGCAGGTGATCAGCGGCGAAGAAGAGGCGCGGCTGATTTATCACGGCGTCGCGCACACCACCGGTGGGCCGGATCGGCGGCTGGTCGTCGACATCGGCGGCGGCAGCACCGAACTGGTCACCGGCACCGGCGCACAGGCATCGCAGCTGTATAGTCTGTCGATGGGCTGCGTCACCTGGCTGGAACGCTACTTCAGCGATCGTAACCTTGGGCAAGAAAACTTCGAACGCGCCGAACAGGCCGCGCGCGAAATGGTGCGGCCGATCGCACCGCAGCTGCGCCAGCAAGGTTGGCAGATCTGCGTCGGCGCTTCCGGCACCGTGCAGGCGCTGCAGGAGATTATGGTGGCGCAAGGCATGGATGAACGCATCACCCTGCCCAAGCTGCGCCAGCTGAAACAGCGCGCCATTCAGTGCGGCAAGCTGGAAGAGCTGGAGATTGAAGGGTTGACGTTGGAGCGCGCGCTGGTGTTCCCGAGCGGCCTGTCCATTCTGTTGGCCATCTTCCAGGAGCTGGGCATCGAGAGCATGATGCTGGCCGGCGGGGCGCTGCGTGAAGGCCTGGTTTACGGCATGCTGCATCTGCCGGTGGAGCAGGATATTCGCATCCGCACCATCCGCAACCTGCAGCGTCGCTACCTGATCGACACCGAGCAGGCCGAACGCGTCAGCCAACTCGCCGCCAACTTCTCGCAGCAGGTCGCCAACGAGTGGCAGCTGGATGCGCGATGTCGCGAGCTGTTGCACAGCGCCAGTCTGATCCACGAACTCGGCCTCAGCGTCGATTTCAAGCAGGCGCCGCAACACGCCGCTTATCTAATCCGCCACCTGGACTTACCCGGCTTTACCCCGGCGCAGAAAAAACTGCTGGCCACCCTGCTGCAAAACCAGAGCAACACCCTCGACCTGTCGCTGTTGAACCAGCAAAACGCCCTGCCGCCGCGCACTGCGCAGCGTCTGTGCCGCATTTTGCGCCTGGCGATCATCTTCGCCAGCCGCCGCCGCGATGACACGCTGCCGGCGGTGCGGTTACGCGCCAATCAGGACGACGAACTGACGGTGATCTTGCCGCCGGGTTGGCTGGAACAGCATCCGCTGCGCGCCGAGGCGCTGGAGCAGGAAAGCCACTGGCAGAGCTACGTCCACTGGACGCTGCGGTTGGAAGAACAGCGTTGAAATGATCAGGGCGCGATGAGCGCCTGAAGGTTAATGGCAAACCTGATGACATTGCCAGGTTTACAGAAGACAGCATATAAAAAATAAGGAAAATCAATTCATTGATTTTCGGCTGATAACCTCAAAGGAGGAAAAACCACGCTTTTTCCTCCTTTGTCAGTAATCTAGCCCTGTCTTTTTAATTCCCGCCTTTGGCCTTGGCCAGCTGGGCGCGGATATTGGCCAGATGGCTCTGCCCCTTCTGCATCCGCTCCTGCGGGCTCACCACTTTGCGCTCGGTTTCCCACGCCAAATCGTCCTGCGGCAGTTCCAGCAGGAAGCGGCTCGGCTCCGGCCGCACCAGTTCGCCGTACTGACGACGCTCGCGGCACAGGGTGAAGATCAGCTCTTTTTGCGCGCGGGTGATCCCCACATAGGCCAGACGCCGCTCTTCATCGACATTGTCTTCATCGATGCTGCTCTGGTGCGGCAGCAGGCCCTCTTCCATACCCACCAGGAATACGTAGGGGAACTCCAGCCCTTTGGAAGCGTGCAGCGTCATCAGCTGTACCTGATCCAGCTCTTCTTCGCTTTCACCGCGCTCCATCATGTCGCGCAGGGTGAAGCGCGTCACCACCTGGGTCAGCGTCATCGGCTCGTCCAGATCGTTGCCTTCCAGCATCTCGGTCATCCAGCCGAACAGCGTGTTGACGTTCTTCATCCGCATTTCGGCAGCCTTCGGGCTGGTCGAGGTTTCAAACAGCCAGCTCTCATAGTCCACGCCGCGGATCAGATCGCGCACCGCCGCCACCGGCTCACGTTCCGCCTGCTGGGCGATACCGCCGAGCCAGTGGGTAAAGCGCTGCAATGACTCCAGCCCGCGCCCGGTCAAGTGCTGGCTCAGCCCCAGATCGAAACTGGCGTGGAATAAACTCTTGTTGCGCTGGTTGGCCCATTCGCCGAGCTTTTGCAGCGTCGCCGGGCCGATCTCGCGCTTGGGGGTATTGACGATGCGCAGGAAGGCGCTGTCGTCCTCCGGGTTGGTCAGCACGCGCAGGTAGGCCAGCAGATCCTTGATCTCGGGGCGCGAGAAGAACGACGTGCCGCCGGAAATCTTGTACGGGATGCGGTTCTGCATCAGCATCTTTTCAAACACCCGCGACTGGTGGTTGCCGCGGTACAGGATCGCATAGTCGCCGTAGTTGGTCTTTTTCACGAAGTGGTGGGCGATCAGTTCCCCCACCACCCGCTCGGCTTCGTGATCCTCGTTGTTGGCGGTCACCACTTTCAGCTCTTCACCATACCCCAGCTCGGAAAACAGCCGTTTTTCAAACACGTGCGGGTTATTGGCGATCAGAATGTTAGCCGCCTTCAGGATACGCTCGCTGGAACGGTAGTTTTGCTCCAGCTTGATCACCTGCAGCGCCGGGAAATCTTCCTGCAGCAGCACCAGGTTCTGCGGCCGCGCGCCACGCCAGGAGTAGATCGACTGGTCGTCGTCACCCACCACGGTAAAGCGCGCGCGGTTGCCCACCAGCAGCTTAACCAGCTCGTACTGGCTGGTGTTGGTATCCTGGTACTCATCCACCAGCAGATAGCGAATACGCTGCTGCCAGCGTTCGCGCACCTCTTCGTTGCGTTGCAGCAACAGCGTCGGCAACAGGATCAGGTCGTCGAAGTCCAGCACGTTGCACGCCCGCATATGGGCGTGGTACAGACCGTAGCAGTGGGCGAACAGCTTGTCGCGCTCCGAGCGAGCCAGCTCCGCCGCCCGCTGAGGATCGATCAGGTCGTTTTTCCAGTTGGAGATGGTCGAGATCAGCTGCGCCACCAGCGTTTTATCGCTTTCCAGCCATTTTTCGGTCAGCTCTTTCAACAGCGCCAGCTGATCCTGGTCATCGAATAGCGAGAAGTTGGACTTCATCCCCAACGCCACGTATTCCCGTTTGATGATCTCCAGCCCCAGGGTATGGAAGGTGGAAATCATCAGCCCGCGCGCCTCTTTACGCCCCAGGGTTTGCGACACGCGCTCTTTCATCTCGCGTGCGGCCTTGTTGGTAAAGGTCACGGCGGCGATGTGCCGCGCCTGATAGCCGCAGTGGTGGATCAGGTGGGCTATCTTGTTGGTGATAACGCGCGTCTTGCCGGAACCGGCACCGGCCAACACCAGGCAGGGCCCGGTAACGAATTCGACGGCTTGTTGTTGGCTGGGGTTTAATCGCATGGTGCTGGCTTGCTCGACTGTAAAACGTGGAAGGGAATTGTAGCAGAAAGCGCCGATGAGATTTAGCGGGTATAATCAGCGCAATTTTCGCATCGACAAAGGCATTACCATGGCAAAAACGGCGTGCGCCCTGCACATTCTGGTAGACAATGAAAAGCTGGCCAACGAGCTGCTGGCCAAGCTGAAGCGCGGCGTCAGCTTCGACACGCTGGCGCGCAAATACTCGAGCTGCCCGTCAAAACGCAACGGCGGCTCGCTGGGCGAATTCAACAAGGGCGCGATGGTGCCGGCGTTCGATAAAGCGGTGTTCAGCATCCCGCTGCTCAAACCTTACGGCCCGGTCAAAACCCAGTTCGGTTACCACATCATCAAGGTGCTGTACCGCAACTGAGGGGGCCTGAGCCCCCTGCTGTGCATTACTGCGCGCCGGCGTCCGTCGCCGGCGCAGCCACCGCGGTGTCGGCCGGTTTGGCTTCTTCCGTCACCACCGCCGGCGCCGGCATCATGATGCCGTCATAGGTTTCCTGCAGCTGCTTCATGCTCATTTCCGGCTCGCCCTTCGGCTGCATCAGCACCAGCGTCGCCTCCTGAGAAAGCTGCAGCTTCAGCGCCTGATTCAGCGTCTCCAGCGTCAGGCTGGACAGGAACTCCTGGCGCAGCTTCTGATACAGCTCCGGCGCGATATCCACCACCCCGCTCTGCTGCGAACGCAGGCGCTGGCTCATCAGCACGTCGGTATCGGTGCGGGCGTAGGTCGCGAACAGCTTGCTCAGCTGATCGTTTTTCTGCGCCAGCAACGCATCGAATTCCTCTTTGGACAGGCCGTTGTCACGCACGTTGGCCAGCTCGCGGGCGATAAAGCCCAGGCTGCCGTTCAGGTTGTTGTTCGGCGTATCCAGATGGATGGCGCACTGCCCGCGCTGGTACTGCACGCGGCAGTCAAAGCCCAGATGCAGGTTCTTCTGGTCACTTTTTTCCAGCGTCTGCTGGAGATGCCAGAACAGAGCCTCGCGGGCAAGATCGCCACGCCAGTAGCGGAGCAGGCTCTGCGAATCGCGAATCGGATGCCACGGCGAATCCCACATGATAGACAGCGTATCCTGCTTCACCTGCTCGTTGATCAGGCTTACCGGCTGCTGCGGCAGCGGCGTCAGCGTCGGCATCGGGGCCGGAGTTTCACGTTTGCCCTGCAGCGGCGAGAACGCCTTGTTGATCTGTTCGCCCAGGCTGCGGCTGTCCACCTTGCCGACCACGAACAGCGTCATGGCGTCCGGGGTATACCACTGTTGATAGAATTTCTTCAGCTGCTCGAGATTGACTGGCCGTTTCGCCGGCTGCGCCGGATCGTGCGCCAGCAGCGTCGAGCCTTTCAGGCGGTAACGCCACCAGGCGTCTTTGGTATTGGGCGGGAAAGTGCCGACCGGATTGATGCTGGAATTCATCACCGCGTGCACCGTATGCTCGTCGATCGCCAGTTTGCCGGTGGTGTCCGCCAGCCAGGCCAGCGCTTCTTTCAGCAGGTCGGGCCGGTTGTTCGGCAGGCTGAGGTTATACATGGTGAAATCATACGAGATGATCGCCGGCGGCAGCGGCCGCTCGTTATCCACGCTCTGTTGCCACAGGGCGCGCAGCTGCGGCGCGGTAAAGCTTTCGCTGCGCGCCAACGCCAGCCGCGGCAGCAGATGGGCGAAGCCGGTCTGCTGCGAAGACTCCACCAGGGAGCCGGTATTGACGATCAGCCGCAGTTCCACGCGGTCGCTTGGCCGCTGCGGCGTATCGAGAATCTGCCATGAAAACCCGTTGGCCAGCGACCCCTGCTGCCAGGCAGGATCGGGTTGTAGTGCTTCAGCCTGCACGCTGCTACTGGCGGCAGCCAATAGCAGCCCACCAACTATAAGATGAATTCTGGTGCCCTGCATGTGAACCCCTACTTAATGACTATCCAATTTCTTATGCAAATGCGTGTATTCCATTCAATGGAATCATAAAAATACGCCCTGAGTTTCACAGTGGGGCGGAAAGCAGAAAGTGTACCATCGTGTTAGACCGCGCGCCTTTGCGGATGTCACTCATTAGAGTGAAAAATAATAGATAGCGGGGTTTTTAATGCAAGAAATCGTTACGAGGCAGGGGGTTTCCCTCACCGGCCGCGGCTGCGGCCGGTGATTCGCCGCCAATATCAGGCGGAAGGCTGCGTTTTGTCCGCGCCGGCGTTTTTGTTGTTCAGCGTGTCTTTCAGCTGTTTCTCATCCAGTTGGTCACACCACTTCGCCACCACCACGGTCGCCACCCCGTTGCCCACCAGGTTGGTCAGCGCGCGGGCTTCCGACATGAAGCGATCGATGCCGAGGATCAGCGCCAGGCCGGCCAACGGCAGATGGCCGACGGCGGAGATGGTGGCGGCCAGCACGATAAAGCCGCTGCCGGTCACGCCCGCCGCCCCTTTGGAGGAAAGCAGCAGCACCACCAGCAGAGTAACCTGATGCATGATGTCCATGTGGGTATTGGTCGCCTGCGCGATAAACACCGCGGCCATGGTCAGGTAGATAGACGTGCCGTCCAGGTTAAAGGAGTACCCGGTCGGGATCACCAGGCCCACCACCGATTTCTTGCAGCCCAGCTTCTCCATTTTATCCAGCATGCGCGGCAACGCGGACTCGGACGACGAGGTCCCCAGCACGATCAACAGTTCTTCTTTGATGTAGTTGACGAATTTGAAGATGCTGAAGCCGTTGGCGCGGGCGATGCTGCCCAACACCACCACCACGAACAGGATACAGGTAATGTAGAAGCACACGATCAGCTGGCCGAGTTGCACCAGGGTGCCGACGCCGTATTTACCGATGGTAAACGCCATGGCGCCGAAGGCCCCCAGCGGCGCCAGGCGCATGATCATGTTGATGATGCCGAAAATCACCCGCGAGAAGCTGTCGATCACGTTGAAGATCAGCTGCCCTTTCTCACCCAGACGATGCAGGGCGAAGCCGAACAGCACCGCGAACAGCAGCACCTGCAGAATGTTGCCGCTGGCGAATGCGCCGATTACGCTGCCGGGAATGATATCCAGCAGGAACGGAATGATGCCCTGCTGCTGCGCCTGCTCGGCGTAGACCGCTACCGCTTTGGCGTCCAGCGTGCCGGGATCGACGTTCATGCCAGCGCCCGGTTGCACCAGGTTGACGATCACCAGGCCGATAATCAGCGCGATGGTGCTGACGATTTCAAAATACAGCAGCGCGATGGCGCCGGTGCGGCCCACCGCCTTCATGCTTTCCATGCCGGCGATGCCGGTCACCACGGTGCAGAAGATCACCGGGGCGATAATCATCTTGATCAGTTTGACGAAGCCATCGCCCAGAGGTTTCATCTCGGCGCCGAGGTCAGGGTAGAAATGGCCAAGCAGGATACCCAGCGTGATCGCCGTCAGCACCTGAAAATAGAGGCTCTTAAAGATTGTTGTTTTCATATGAACGTCCTATGGGGGGAAGACACGCACCAGGCAGCAGTCTAAACATCCAGCCTGTTCATCGCTTGCGCGGAAAATAACACCCACTTAACAACATGGAAATAATTTGTTGCACCCGCCCCACGGGGTTGATGTGAATTTAAGAGCTGAAACGCGTCAGTCTGGGTGCAAAGCTGAAAATTGCGTAAGCCTTTGTTTGCACTAACGCAAAAGAGGTAGGGAAAAAATGGCGATTTTCGGACGGGGAAAAGTACCGGAAAGGTAAGCGACGCTCACGGCGCCGCGCGGCAAAACTCGGCTTCGAACGCTTCGCGCGGCAGCGGCCGGGCAAACAGGAATCCTTGCCCGCTGCGAATGCCGTGCTTCAGCAGCCAGTCGCGCTGCTCGGCGTTTTCCACGCCTTCGGCCATCACCGGCAACGCCAGCACTTCAGAGATCGAGCTGACGATGCGCACCATCGCATCGTCGGCCGGCAGCCCTTGAATGAAACTGCGGTCGATTTTAATCAGGTCAATCGGCAGGGATTTCAAGCGGTTCAGGTACTCCAGGCTGGAGTAGCCCATGCCGAAGTCGTCCAGCGCGATCGACAATCCCAGATCGTGCAGCTCACGCAGCAGCGCCAACGCACGGTCGAGATCGTCGATGCGTACCGTCTCGGTGATCTCCAGCAGCAGCTTGCGCGGATCGATCCGATACTGCGCCAGCAGGTTTTTCAGATGCGGAACGAACGCCTCATCCTGCATCTGAATACCGGAAACGTTGACCGCCAGCGGCAGCTCAATGCCGCGTTGCTGCCAGTCCGCCAGGATACGGCAGGACTCTTCCAGCACCCAGTTGCCGAGGGGCACGATCACGCCCAGCTCTTCCGCGAGCGGGATAACGTCGGCCGGCAGGGTATAGCTGCCGTCATACTGCTGCCAACGCAGCAACGCTTCGGCGCCGATCACCTCGTTGGACTGCATGTCGATCTGCGGCTGCAGGAACAGCGTGAAATGCCGCTGTTCGATGCCGTGCAAGATCTCGCTCTCCTGCGTCAGCCGCTTCTGCGTGCGTTCCGTCAGGCTGGGTTCGAAGAACAGGATCTGATTTATTCCTTCGCGGTGCGCGGACATCATCGCCGAGGTCGCGCTGCGCAGCAGCTGTTCCGCACTTTCCCCCTGATTGAGGTAGTGCGCGATGCCGATGCTGGCGTTGGGCCGCAGCGCCAGCCCCTCCAGCGTCAACGGCGCGTTGATCTCCGCCATGATGCGCCGTGCCAGCTGCATGGCGTGGAACGGCCGCTCGGTGCCCTTGGCCAGGATGGCGAATTCGGTATTGCTCAGCTGCGCCAGCACGCCGTTTTCGTCGATGCAGCCGCGCAGCTTCTTCGCCAGCGCCAACAGCAACGCTTCACGCATCGCCGGGCTCATCACGCCCGAGGCCTCATGCAGCGTCTCGATGCCGATCACCAGCAGGTTAAAACGCTCGGGGCGCAGGCTGGAAGCGATATGCTGTTCCAGCAACGCGTTCAGCAACGCCGGATTCGGCAGTTCGGTCACCGGATGGCGGGTGCTGAGGCGGCTCATGTCGGCATGCGCCTTGGCCAGCGTCTGTTGATTGCGGTTGTAGTTGCGCACCAGCAGGCCGAGCTCGTCGTCCTGGTGCAGCGCCGGCAGCATTAGCTGGTGATAGGGCGCTTCGTCCTGCGAGATGTTTTCCAGCTCCTTGGCCATCGCGCGCAGCGGATGCACCATCAGCCG
Organism: Serratia sp. A07; assembly: GCF_058725505.1. Taxonomy (NCBI): domain Bacteria; kingdom Pseudomonadati; phylum Pseudomonadota; class Gammaproteobacteria; order Enterobacterales; family Yersiniaceae; genus Serratia; species Serratia sp. A07. The sequence continues at coordinate 23,632 of NZ_JBZXDO010000012.1, read as the reverse complement.
GTTCATGCACCAGGTGATGGCCACCGACAGGATCAGCGCCAGCAGCAGGTAGGTCGACAACATGGTCGACAAATTACTGAGGATAAACTGGTACATGCGGAACGAGTCGGCCTGCAGCACCAGATAGGCCAGCGGCTGCTGGTTGGCCGGCACCCGCTCCAGCGAATAGAGCGGTACGGAAATTTGGATCGGCAGTTCAAACAGCCGGGCGATCAGCGTCGGCACCGGCCTCTCAGGCGGGAAATTGGCGTGCAGCGCCTGAAACTCGTTCGGCAAGACGATATCCGCCCGGCTCAAAATGCCGACCGGCAGCAGCGTATTCAGCACCTTTTTGGCTTCCGGCACGTCCATGCGCAGCACCGCTTCCGCCAACGGCTGGCGCACGGAATGAGCGATATTCTCCAGTTGCTGGGCGTAGTCATCCCTGCGCTGCTGCACAAAGTGGAATAACTGGATCACGATAAAGATACAGATCGTGACCAGCGCCACGCCGGACACCGTCGCCATCTGCTTAATCGTTAACGAACGCCTGACCCGCAAACCTGCTCTCCGTGAAATCGGGCTGAAACAAAAAGGGGGCTGACTCTCACCCGCCCCCTCGAACCGGGCTGAGTATACTCGATCATCGGCTGTTTTAATCTGGCTATGCCGCAGGCAAAGCCAAGAAAATCGCGGGTTTCAGTCTTTTCCTAAAGCGAACAAACGCGACCCGGACACAGGGTAACAAAACTCCCCGGTGTCCGACACTCCGAATCTTTCCCCTCCCGGTTACTTGAAGTCGGCGTAAGGCGTCAGCGGTTGCGGCGGCAAATCGAGATCGCCCTGCCAGCCGGCCAGGGAATAACGCAGATAAATCAACGCGTGGCTCGGCGTATAGTCCTTCGCCTGCTGAATGTCGATGCCGGCGCCGAGCGTCCAGTGCGAACTGAGGCGGCGTTCGACGATCGCCCGCAGCGTATAACCGACGCCGCTCGAGGCGCTGCCGTCCTCGACGGCGAACTTATCGGGCAGTGAATCCGGGATCAGCCCCTGCAGCGGATAGCGGCGCTGGCTGTCGGTTTTCGAATGGGACAGCGAAACCGAACCGCCCAGCTCCCACGACCAGTTCTCGGTGCGCTGGCGATAGTTGACCGGCAGCGACAGCGACAGATATTGCTGCGGGCTGTAATAGCCGCCCTGCCCCAGCGAGTAGCCGCTCAAATCCTTCTGGTAGTGCCACAGCATGGTATTGAGCCCGACGCTCAGACGGCGATTGTCTTCGTTGATCAGCTTGTAGTAGTAGCCGGCCATCAACCGCTGCCGCTGGTTGTCCGCCACGTTCTTGCCGGTAATCTGGTGCGCGCTGAGATCGGCCCACACGCCGTTCGCCTCGCCGCGATCGTAGCTCGCGCTCAGGCTGACGCCGGTGGCGCGCACGCCGCCCCAGGTGGTGCCGGTGTTCGGATCTTTGGCACCGCCGAACGCCAGCAGCGAGCTGGAGATCGGCCGCCGCGAGGCCGCCAGCGTCCAACCGATGTGGTTCCAGTCGCCGCTGTAGGCCAGGCCGCCGGTCCAGTCGACCACCTCAAAGCCCATCGGCGTCGTGCCGATGTCGGCGGCCCAGCGGTCGTTTTTCCAGCCGGCCGCCACGCTGGTGCCGGTGGTTTTCTGGTGTTCATCGCCGCGGCACCCTTGCGTATTGCAGGTGCCGAAAGTCTCGTAGTATTTGCCGCTGCCGTCGGTCGAGAAGCGGCCGGCGTCCAGCTGCACGGTGTCGGTGCGCAAGAAGGCGCGCCCGTCATACAGCGGCATGTCCACCTGCAGCATGGTGTCGTGCGCGTTGAAGTCGGAAATGCCGCCGGTGCCGCTCGAGCGCCAGTAATCGTGATCGAGCGTGACGTTCACGTCTTGCTGCCGATACAGATCCGCGGCGTCGGAGCGGATGCCGCGTTTTAGCCAGTCGTCGCTCGGGTTATTGCGCGTCAAATAGGTGTAGCTGTCATTGTCCTGCGGCAGCGTCGGCGTGATGCCGCCGGCCACCATCGCCTGGCGGTAGTCCTGCTGCGCCCGCTCCGGTTGCCGCTGCGCCCGTTCCAGACGGGCGGCGTCGCGGTAGATCAGCGCCTTGGTCTGCCCCACGGGCTCCGAGGCCGCCGCCGTTTTCAGCCGGCTGAAGAGCGCGTCGGCCTGCTGCGGATCGCCGACCGCACTCCAGGCGTTGGCCACCCGCCGTTGGCTGTTGAGCGAAGCGTCTTGCGGCTGCGGTTCGGTTTTCAGCCGCTGGCGCGCCGCGTCCAGATCCCCTTGCGCGACATAGGCTTCGATCTCGCCCAGTTGCGCATCCGGGTTGTTCGGTTCGCGCCGTTTCACCCGCTGATAATCCTCCAGCGCCGCCGCATACTCCCCGCGCGCCAGCGCCCAGTCGGCCAGCAGCAAATCGATGCGGGTGTCCGCCGGCTGCCGGCGCAGATAGGCTTCCGCCGCCGGTTCGTCGCCGGCCGCCCGCAGCCGTTCGGCCTGTGCGATCACCGCCTGCATTTTCAGCCGCTGCGCCAGTTCGCGCATGTTGTCGTTCCACTGCGCCACAGGCAGCGTATTGAGCTGCGCCAGCGCCTGGTCGTCGCGATCGCTGCCGGAAAGGTAGAGCGCATAGGCATAGGCCAACTGCGGATTGACGCGCTGACGCTGCGCCAGCTGCCGGAACAGAGCGTCCGCCTGCTGCGGCTGCCCGGCCTGACGCAGCGCCTGCGCGTAGCGATAGGTCAGCCAAACATCGTCGGGATCCATCGGCTGAGCGCGGCGATAGATTTCCGCCGCCTGCTGCCACTGCTGCTGCGCCGCCAGCGCCTCCGCCTGCTGTTTCAACATATCGAGCCGCAGCCCGTCGAGGGTGCTACGCAGCTTGGCCTGTTGGCTGCGCGGCAGGCCGTTGAGGTAGGCCAGCGCTTTTTCCGGCGACTGCCGTTGATAGAGATTCACCAGGCCGCGCAGCGCGCTGCCGTTGCCGGGGTCGCGCCGCAGCGCCTGCTGATAAAATCCTTCCGCCGCGGCGTCATCCTTGCTCGCCACCGCCACATCGCCCAGGCCGATAAACGCATCGCCGTCGCTGTCGTCGAGCTGGCGCGCCTGCTGGTATTTCTGCCTGGCCAGCGCGAGATTGCCGGCCTTCAGCGCCTTGTCGCCTTCGTCGATCGCCAGCCAGTAGCCGGTGCTCTTGATCAGGCTTTGCCACTTGCCGCTGTCGTAGCCGTTCTTGTCGGCGGCCAGCGCCTGGCGGAACAGTTTCAGCGCCTGCGGGCGGTTGCCGGCGCGCGAATAGGCCTGGCCGAGCGCGCCCAGCACCTCGGCGTCGTTCGGCGCCGCCGCCAACGCCTTTTGCAACTCCGGAATGGCCGCCCGGCTGCCGCCTTTATCCACCTGTGCCAGGCCGCGTACCCGTGCCTGATACGCCGGATCGGCCAACAGTTTCTGCTGTCTGGCCAGCTCTTCGCGGGCGCTGGTCGCCTGATCGCCGGTGTCGAACACGCCGAGGAAGCGGTTGAGCGCCGCCACGCTTTGCGCGCTGACCGGCATCGCTTTGACCTTGTCCAGCCACAGATCGGCGGCATCGCCGCGCCCGGCCGGATCGGCGGCGATCTTCTGCAGCAGCTCATAGGCCTGCGCGTCCTGGTTCTGACTGAACAGCATGCGCGCCAGCGACATACGCAGCGCCACGTTGCCGGAATATTGCTGATCCAGCGCCTGCAGCTGCTTCAACGCCTTCGCCTCCTGCCCCGGCAAACGCGCCACCAGTCGCCAATATTCCACCGCCAGATCGAGCGTCGGCGGCTCGCCGTGGAATAGCGCATCGTACTGCGCCTTGGCCTCCGGCAACCGGCCGGCAGTCGCCATCAGGCGGGCCTGCTGCAGCTTTTGCCGGGTTTCCGGCTGCGTCAGCAGCATGTTCATTTGCGCCTGGCGATAGGCGCTGGACTGCGGCGCGAGGGTTTTCAGCTTGTCCAACTGCTGCTGCGCCAGCGCCATGTTGCCCTGCCGCAGCGCCAAACGCATGCGCGCGGCGATCACGTCCGGGTTGTTCGGATCCATCAGCTCGAGCCGGTACAGCGACTGGCGCACCAGATCGTCCTTGTTGCCGGCCTCGCCAATACGCACCTGCTCCAGCAGCCACTGCTCCGGGGCCACGGCCTCCGCGGCGCGTGCCTGTGGCAACATCGCCAGGCTCAGCGGAATCAAATTCAGCCAGTTTATTTTGAAGTTGTGCATTGGCCGTCCCACGAGGGTTGCAATTCACCCTGACGATTAAAGCGATAACGTTGTTGATCCCACCCCTGACCGAACAGCGTCAGCGAGGCGCTGAAATAGGCGTCGTCACCCGGCGGATGTTCGCTGATGCGTTGCCGCTGTGTCGTCAGCGCCTCGGCCTGCGTCGCCAACATCGGCAGCATCGAGGCAGAAAAGCCGATCGGGCCGGTGCCGGTGGTTTTGCCGCTGGCGGTATCGGTTTTTTCCGGCGGCACGCCCTGTTTGGCGGTGAGCTGCGCCATCGGCTGGAAGCGTTCGAGCAGCGCCGCCTTGTGCTCATCGTCGTCCGCCAGCATGCCGGCCCACAGATAAACCCGAATGGCGTCGTAGCTGCCGACGTTCGGCTTGACGGTATCCGGCTGCCAGCCGGCACCGACCCGCCACACCACCCAGTCCGGTGAGAAGCCGTGCGGCGCGGTGTCCAGCCACAGCCGCTGATTGACCTGGCGCATCGCGCGCCACGGGCCGTTCAGCGCCGCAAAACGCGCCAGCAGCTGCGGCGGCAGGTAGCTGGGGTTCAGCCGCCAGCGATCTTCCGCCACGAACCCGACTTTGCCCGGCAACAGCATCAGGCCCAGGCCGGGAATGTCGGCCACTTCCTCACGGCCGATGCGTTGCAGCAGCAGCGTCCCCAGGGTTTGATAACGCCGGCTTTTCCACAGGCGGCCGGCTTCGAGCAGGTTGTAAGCTATCCACAGATCGGCATCCGACGCTGAGTTGGCGTCCAGCACCTTCCACTGCTTGTCGTCGCTCTCGCCCCACAGCCAGGCGGGCAAACGGGCGCTGAGATCGCCCGCCGCCAGGTTGTTCTCCGTCCAGGCCAGCAGCCGATCGAAGGTCGGCCGGTCGTTGGCCACCAGGGCGAAGAACAGGCCGTAACTCTGTCCCTCTGAGGTGGTGATTTTGTTCGGGCTGCTCGGATCGATCACCCGCCCCTGCGGGCTGATGTAGTACTGCTTGTACTGTTGCCAGCCCGGCCACTCGCAGGCCGCCGCCGCGCTGAACGCGCACAGCAGCAGCATGCCGAGCGACAGGCGTTGCAGCATCGCGCTCACCGCCGTCAATCCCGATCTTCAGGCGCCAGACGACGCCGGCTGAAGGCCTTCAGGCCGCGCCACAGCATCAGCCCCAAGATCACCACCAGCACTACCGCGATCACCGCCAGCAGCACCGGATGGGTGGAGAGGGCATACCACAGCCGCTCCCACCACGGCAGGTGGCCGACATAGTAAATATCGCCGACGCGCAGGCTATTGACCCCCGATTCGCGGATCACCGCCACCGAGCCGAACACCGCGGCGCGCTTGCCGCTGTCCAGCAGGGCGTCGTTCAGCAGCTCATAGCCGCGCGGGCTGTCCGCCAGCAGCGCCACGATGCTGCGCTGGTCGTTGAACGGCGACTGCACGCCGATGATCGCCGACATCGCCCCCTCGGAGCTGACGCTGGTCTTGCTGTCCGGTTTGGTATCTTCCGCCAGCACTTCCGCGCTGGGCAGCGGCGGCTGCCGCGTCGGCTGTTTCACCCAGCTTTGGGTCGCGTCCACCAGCAGGCTGATTTTCTTGTCGTCGCGCAGTTCCGGCGGGATGGTGCCGACCATCAGGATATCGTCGTCGCGATCCTTGGCCTGCGACCAGTCATCGCTGAGCGTGAAGGCCAGCGCCGGATAACCGGTTTGCGCGCCGATCACCCCCAGCGCGTTCAGCAGCGCGCTGACCTGCGCCGGCTGCGGTTTCTGGTTCACCAACACCAGCGTCTGCGACAGATCCGCCAGGCGACTGAACGGGAAGCCGGCGTTGGCGAAAGCGCGCAGGTCCGGCATCGCCATAAAGTGGCGGTAGCCGGAGAAATCGATGGTGGACGCACCGTCTATCACCGCGTGGTTTTGCGTGAAGGAGTAGGTTTCGCAGCGCCCTTCCGCGCCGCTGGCCAGCAGCGTGGTGTAATCGAAGTCAAAGCGCAGCTGGTTGGTGGCCCCGAGCCGCAGCGCCGGAATGCTGACGTTCTTGTCGGAATCGAGCAGCCCCTGCGTCAACGGCAAGCGCAGCAGCTGTGCGCCCTGTTCGTGTTCCGGCACCAGCGAGTAAGCCTGCACGAACTGGTTGTTCAGACTGACGCTCAGCCGCGAACCGTCCTGAATGCGCGGCGCGGTATAACGGTATTTCAGGTGCATGTCGATGCCGGTGCTGCGGATCAGGAACAGATCCGGCGGCAGGTTCATGGTCAGCGAGATCGGGCCGGGTTCGATGCCGCTGGTTTGCAGCTGCTCGGCGTATTGCTGCAGCTCGGCGAAGGTCATCGGCCGATCGGTGCGCACCCAGTTCGGCGCGTCGTAAGGCTGGCGCGGCGCGAGCTGTTCCACCTTGTCCACCGTCACGTTCTGGCCGCGGAACAGGATGTTGCCCTGCGCGATGCCCTTCACCGCGGTGATCAAATCGTTGTCGTCACGCCCCTGAATCAGCAGCAGTTTAACGTACGGGTTATCGGGGTGGCTGATCATCTCCACCGTCGGGCCGTTGACCGCCGGATAATCGCGCAGGAAATCCGGGCGCTGCTGGTTGGTGGCGAACACCACCGCGTGCTGCGTCGGCAGCGCGTTGTACAGCGCCGGGAAGGATTGCCCGCGCCACTGCGCCTTGCTGCCGAACCAGGACGCCAGAATGCCCGCCGCGCGCTGCTGGGCGAGATCAGGCTGGCCGGCGAACACCATCGGCAGCGTCAGCGGCCGATTATCGCGGCTGTCGAAGAACGGCTCAGGGAAGTGCGACAGCTCATTTTTCACCGGCAGCGTCTGGAAACGCAGCTTCAACGCGCTCGATTTACTGACGTCAAGCCACAGCGAGGTGCTGGCCGGGTTTTCGCAGATGTTCTGATAATGGCCGACGAACACCAGCCTGACGCGGTTAAAATCGGTGATATAGCGCGGATCGATCGCCATCTGGATGCGATTGGGCTTACCCAACTGCTCCTTGGCGATCGTGGTCACCCCCATCAGCTCGTCGTTCAGGTAGACCTTGACGTGCGACTCCACCGGGATCAGCGCCGGCGACGGCGTAAACTCCATATCGAGCATCGCCTGCGAGACCACCTCATCGCTGCGCACGCCGAATTCGATCTGCCCGTCCGGCCGGGTGCCGCGCAAAACAAAGGTGCCCGGCGGCGGCGCTATCTGCGCAAACGGCAGCGACACGTCGCGCACCGGCGCATTCGGATCCTGCGGCGCGGCGGCCGGCGGTGGCGCGGTCGCCGTATCGGCCGCCGCGGCGATCGGCGGCTGGGCCGCCACGGTCGGCGCGGTGGCGGTTTCGGCCTGCGACAGGGTGCTGATGCCTAAGGCCAGAGCAGTTAACCAGGTTATTTTTCTCGTCATCGTATCATCATCAATGTTGGAGCCTGTTCACCGGGCGAGTGAGCGGGCGGTTGAACTCGCAGCTAACCCACTGTTTCTTGTTGACCCAAGGTCGGATCCCTGCCGACGCCGCGCGGAATAAACGACACTACCCAGGCGGTCAGCGACGTGACCCCGACCAGCAGACCGCGCACCAGCGGCGGCGCGTAGTCCGCCATGCGCACATACCCCCGAAAGCCCAGCGCCAGCACGTCGCGCAGGCTTTCGATCGGCCGGTCTTCAGGGAACCCGTCCTGCCACAGCGCCCAGGTATCGGCGCGGGCGAAGGTGCACTGAATGAAATCGATGTGTTCACGGGTGGAGAGGTCGACCAGGCGCACCCCCACCTTGTTGCCGAAGGCGCGCGTCACCACGCAGGGGAAGCTGTACTCCTGCTGGCCGCGCTTGAGCAGCAGCGAGGCTTTGTCGCCGTCTTTCAACGCGTTTTCCACCCGCATCTCAATGCCCACGCCGCCGTCGGAGTAATCGCGCAGCGTGCAGGGATACAGATGGCCGTCGGCACGCGCGATCGCCGCCGGCATGGCGATTTCCACGCGGTGCGCCTGACGCACCTGCTTGGCCTCCACCGCCACCGCCACCGCGCCGCCGAGAATCGTCATGTTGTACAGCACCCATACCAGGCTGATGATCACCGTCATCACCTCGTCCGTCGGGCCATAGGCCAACCGCCAGACGCCGAACGTCAGCCCGGCCAGGTTCAGGATCACCAGGAACATGTAAGGCCGGGTGATCACCCAGTCGACGTGCTCCTCCTCCACCAGCCCGCCCTTGGCGGTGACGTTGAATTTGCCCTTGTGCGGATTGAACAGCGCCACCGTCGTCGGCCGCGCGATATACCAGGCCAGCACCGTTTCATAGATTTCGCTCCAGAACGAATGGCGGTATTTCCCCTGGATACGTGAGTTGGTCAGGCTGGCGTGGATCATGTGCGGCAGCACATAAAGCGCGATCGCCAGCGCCGGTGCGAAGATGATGTAGGCATGCAGCAGCAAAAACGCCAGCGGCGCGGTAAGGAAGATCAGCCGCGGAATGCCCGACAGGAAGTGCAGCATGGCGTTGGCGTAGCACAGGCGCTGCGCCAGTTTCAGCCCCTTGCCCAACAGCGGGTTGTCCAGCCGGAAGATCTGCACCATGCCGCGCGCCCAGCGAATGCGCTGGCCGATGTGCGCCGACAGGCTCTCGGTCGCCAGCCCGGCGGCCTGCGGAATGCGGATGTAGGCCGAGGTGTGCCCGCGCCGGTGCAAGCGCAGCGAGGTGTGGGCGTCTTCGGTGACGGTTTCCACCGCAATGCCGCCGATCTCGTCCAGCGCGCTGCGGCGCAGGATGGCGCAAGAGCCGCAGAAGAAGGTGGCGTCCCACATGTCGTTGCCGTCCTGCACCAGCCCGTAGAACAAGGTGCCCTCGTTGGGCGTCTGGCGGAAGCGGCCGAGGTTGCGCTCGAACGGATCCGGCGAGAAGAAGTGGTGCGGGGTTTGCAGCATCGCCAGCTTTTTGTCTTTGAAGAACCAGCCCATGGTCAGCTGCAGGAAGGAGCGCGTCGGCACGTGGTCGCAGTCGAAAATCGCCACGAACTCGCCGGTGGCCTGCTTCAGCGCATTGTTGATGTTGCCGGCCTTGGCGTGTTCGTGGGTCGGCCTGGCGATGTATTTCACCCCCACTTCGTCAGCGAACACCCGGAATTCGGGACGGTTGCCGTCATCGAGGATATAGATGTTCACCTTCTCTTTCGGCCAGTCGATGCCCAGCGCCGCGTAGATGGTGGGCTTCACCACCCCGAGATCTTCGTTGTAAGTCGGCACCATCAGATCGATAGTCGGCCAGGTGGCGCTATCGGCGGGCAACGGCACCGGCTGCCGGTTAAGCGGCCAGACGGTCTGGAAATAGCCCAGCACCAGCACCACCCAGGCGTAGGTTTCCGCCACCAGCAGCAACAGGCCGCACACCAGGCTGAGCGGATCGTCCCAGTTCAGCGTGGCGGTATAGCGCCACCACAGGTAGCGACAGGATACGGTCAGCGACAGCACGATCAGCATCAACCCCGGCAGGCGCCCCGGCACCCGGCGCACCACCATCGCGATCCCCCACAGCAGCAGGACGAACACGAACTGCGCCGGCAGATCGAACGGTTGCGAGATGCACAGCATGGCGAGGATCGCCGCCAGCACGCTGACCAGAATAAACAGCGCGCGCCGCATGCCGCGGCTCATGCGGCCGAGGCGCTCCACCGAACGCTGCTCCACGCCGGCGTTCTTCAGCCGCTGCGGCAGGCCCTGCAGCCAGTCGGCATAGCGCTGCTGCAGGCGGCGCCAACCGGCGAAATAGTCGCGCTGCACCGGCGCGCGGCCGCTGCGAAACAGCAGCAGCCACAGCCCCTGCAGCAGATAACGCAGCGCATCCGCCGGGCGCGGGCGGTCGGCGGACAGATGCGGGAACCAATAAGCGCGGCCGGCGCGCACGCGCTGCCAGGCCGGCGATTCGAAGCGCAGCAGCAGCCAGCCCAACGCCACCAGCAGCGTGGCGAAAAAGGCGGTTAGCGCCGACGCGCCGTTGCGCCGATAGCCGCGGTAGCGCGTCTGCACCGCCTGACGCACCGGCGGCACCAGCAGCAGGCTCAGCACCCGGCTCATGGCGCAACGCCCCGCTTGAGGTTGATCAGGCACCAGTTGGCCAGCGTCAGCACTTCATCCGCCGCCAGACTCTCGGGGCGGTACTCGCCCAACGGCTGCTTGACCGCCAGCGCTTCCGCCAACGCTTCGTCGCGATGGATCACCACCGGCAACAGGCCGCTCAGCGTTTGCAGCCACAGCTGATGCAGATCCTGCTGCAGCTGGCTGGCGGAGGAGTAGTGATTGACCAAGAAACGGCAGTCGTTCGGCAGCGTCTGCTGATGGAGCCGTACCTGGCAGTTGGCGTCGGGGTTCAACAGCACGAACACGCTGTCGGCAAGCTGCAGCGCCTGCTGCGCCAGCACGCCGTCCCCGACCGGAACATCCAGCAGGATCCAGCGCAGCGGATCGCCGGCGATCAGCTGGCGCACATTGTCGCGCCAGCGTTCCGGCTGTTGCTGACACTGGCGCTGCACTTCCAGCCGTTCCGCTGCATTCAGGCGGCCAAAGGGCAGAAAGTTGAGGTTTTCACAGTAACGCAGCGCCCCTTCCTGCCAGCGCCCGCCGTCCCGCTCCGCGCGGGCCCAGCCACGCGCCAGCTCGAACGGCGTGTTGAAATGCAGGCGCAGCAGATTGTCCGGCGTGAAATCGATCGCCAACACCGACTCACCCAGTTGCTGCAACGCCCAGGCGAGCGCCGCCGTGACCGACGTCGTCCCCATTCCACCCCGCAACCCTTGCAGCGCGATCACCGGCATAGATCAGTGGCTCCCCGTGGTCTGCGCCAATTCGGCCAACAACGGCCAGCGCGTCATCATTTGCGTTAACCGCTCCTGCCGCGAAATATCGACATAGCTTAATTTCGGCAATGAAAAAGCCTGGCTGAGCGCCTGCAGGTCATCCTGGCTCTCCCCAGGTGCCGCTGCACGAAAATGGGTGGGTGCGTTATTCATTCTTCCGCCTTGGCGAAAATAGGCTATGTTAATTAACTATAGCAACGATACAAAAAGAGAGAGGCAATAAGATGATTCTCAACAAATATTGTTGCAGAGCGTCGGAGATTTGTTATTGCCAGAATAAAAATGGCTATCTTTAAATATAAACGCCTTTAGTCGGCTTTCAACGAAAGTAGAACACATCCTATGGCGCACTCTTTTTCTCTAGGCATTCGGCAGATTTGGGAAGAGCTGTCGGTGATGCAGGCCCCCGGGCTTTATTGGATCAATATCGACAGGCAAAGCGACGCCGCGCTGCTGTGTCGCCAGGTCATCGCCGCCCAGCCGGCCACCCATAAAGTCGCCCTGATCTGCAGCGGCGATAAACCCGATCGCCTGCTGGCCGAGCTGGCTTCGCCTGCTTTGCAGAAGCTGCCGCTGTATCAATTACCGGAGAAAAAAGCCGCGCTGACGCAGCTGAGCGACGATCTGATGCGCGCCCTGCGGCCGCAAAATCGCTTACTTATCCTGCTGGCCCACGCCAGCCTGTGGCAAACCTTCACCACCGAAGAGCTGCGCGAGTGGACCCGTACCCTCGCCGCCTGGCTGCGGCGGCAGGGGTGTACGCTGTTGATCCTCAGCCACGGCGGCGGCATCAATAAGCTCAAGGGGCAGCTCAGCGCGCAGCATCGCATCCTGAACGGCCTGTCCAGCCTGCAATGGCAGCAGGACAGCGCGCAGTATCTGGTTAACTGGTGGAGCACCGAAAACGGCATCAATGCCAATCAGCTGCTGACGCTGTACGCCGCGGAAGGCGGCTGGCAGGGTGAGGATGAAAATAGCCAACCCTCCCCCACCGCCTTGCGCAGCGACGAAGGTCTGTATCTGGCCGAGCGCAGCATCCTGGAAGGCGCGCCGCCGCTGTCCGCCAACTGGCAGCTGCTGGAGAGCAACGACGAACTGGCGCAGCACGGCATGCTGAGACTCTCGGCGACGTTGATTTTCGCGCTGTACCAAAGCGACCAAATCGATCACCTGGCGCACCAAATCCACACCCTGCGCCGCAGCCGCGGCAACGGCCTGAAAATCGCGGTGCGCGAGATGAGCGCCAGCCTGCGCTACAGCGACGAGCGGCTGCTGCTGGCCTGCGGCGCCAACCTGATCGTACCGCACGTCGCGCCGCTGTCGCGTTTTCTGACCATGCTCGAAGGCATTCAGGGGCAGCGCTTCTCGCGCCATGTCCCCGCCGACATCGATGCGCTGCTGGCCGGCTTGCGCCCGCTGCAGCTCAAAGGCTATATGCGGCCGGAACCGTTCAGCCAGGCGGTGCTGTCGCTGATGGGCAACACGCTGCTGCCCGAGGACGGCAAAGGGGTGATGGTGGCATTGCGACCGGCCACCGGCCTGCGCGCCGAACAAGCGATGACCCTGTGCCACCTGCGGCGCTTCGGCGACGTGATGACCGTCGTGCAGGGGCGGCTGGTGCTGTTCCTCTCCACCTGCCGCATCAACGATTTGGATACCGCGCTGAAGTTCATCTTCCGCCTGCCGGTGGATGAAGCCTTCAGTAACCGGGTGGTGTGGCACCAGGACGTCGATATCATTTCGGAAATCAAACGCATGGCCCAGGGGCGCTGGCAGATTTCGGCCACCGGCACCGCCGGCACCGCGCCGCGCCCCAGCGTGAAAGCGGCCGAGGTACCCGCAGAACGGCGCCAGCCGGTCGCCTTCACGCTGCCGCTCGGCCCGCAGGAGGAACCGCATGCTGAACCTTAACGACATCGTGCAACTGATCCTGCTGTGCGCGCTGATCTTCATTCCGCTGGGCTACGCCTTTCACCGGCGTTTTCCGCATTTGCGTCAATACTGGCAAAACCTGTTGTTATCGCCGCGCTATTTGAAATCCGCCGGTTTGTGGGTGCGCACAGGCTCCTCATCTCAGATTAAACGTAAGAAGCAGCCATGAATCCAAACTCGAAGACGCAATCCGATAACGCTCTGTGGCGCTACTGGCGCGGGCTGGGCGGCTGGAACCTCTACTTTCTGGCCAAATTCGCCCTGCTGTGGTTCGGCTACCTGAATTTCCACGCGCTGCCGAACCTGGTGTTCATGGCATTTCTGCTGATGCCGATCCCCTCACAGCGTCTGCACCGCTGGCGCCATTACCTCGCTATCCCGATTGGCATCGCGCTGTTCTACCACGACACCTGGCTGCCGGGCATCAACAGCATTCTCAGCCAGGGCTCGCAGCTGGCCGGCTTCAGCGCCCAGTATCTGCTGGAGCTGATCAACCGCTTTATCAACTGGCAGATGGTCGGCGCGGCCTTCGTGCTGCTTATTGCCTACCTGTTCGTCGCGCAGTGGGTGCGCGTCACGGTGTTCACCGTGGCGGCGCTGGTGTGGCTCAATATCGTCAACATCGCCGGGCCGGCGGTCTCACTGCTGCCCGCCACCTCCACGGCCTCGGCCGGGGGCGCCAATACGCCGGCCACGTCGGTGCCAGCGGCGGGGGATGCTGCCCCGGCAGACAGCCTGCCGCCGACCAGCGCCAATCTGACGGCCTACCTGAATCAGTTCTACGAGCGGGAAAAAGGCCGCGTCACCGCGTTCCCGGCCACCTTGCCCGCCGACGCCCAGCCGTTCGATCTGCTGGTGATCAACATCTGTTCGCTGGCCTGGGCCGATATGGAGGCGGTCAACCTGCAGAATCACCCGCTGTGGTCGAAGATGGACATCATGTTCGACAGCTTCAACTCGGCCACCGCCTACAGCGGCCCGGCGGCCATCCGCCTGCTGCGCGCCAGCTGCGGCCAGCTTTCGCATCACGACCTGTATCAACCGGTGAACCAGCAGTGTTACCTGTTCGATAACCTGGCAAAGCTCGGCTTCAAGGAACAGCTGATGCTCGATCACTCCGGGGTATTCGGCAACTTCCTGAAAGAACTGCGTGAACAGGGCGACATGCAGGCACCGCTGATGTCACAGGCCGGCATCGGCAACGAGCTGACCTCGTTCGACGGCGAGCCGATTTATAACGATCTCGAATTGCTGACCCGCTGGCTGGATCAACAGCAAAAAGGCGGTGACGGCCGCACCGCCACCTTCTTCAACATCATTCCGCTGCACGACGGCAACCGCTTCGTCGGCTCCAGCAAGAGCGCCGACTATCAACCGCGCGCGCAGAAACTGTTCGATCAGCTGAACACCTTCCTTGACCAGCTGGAGAAATCCGGCCGCAAAGTGGTGGTGGTGATCGTGCCGGAGCACGGCGCGGCGTTGGTGGGCGACAAGATGCAGATGTCCGGCCTGCGCGATATTCCCAGCCCGAACATCACCCATACGCCGGTCGGTATCAAACTGATTGGGATGAAGGCGCCGCATCAGGGCAGCCCGCTGCAGATCAAAACGCCGAGCAGCTATCTGGCGCTGTCTGAACTGGTGTCGCGCCTGGTGGACGGCAAGGTCTTCAGCGAGTCCAGCGTCGATTGGCAGGCATTGACCCAGGGGCTGCCGCAGACCCCGGTCATCTCCGAAAACGACAACGCCATTGTGATGCAGTATCAGGGCAAGCCCTACATTCGCCTGAACGGCGGTGACTGGGTGCCTTACCCGCAATAAGCGCGGCCTCATCCCCCCAAAGCACGCCGCCGGCGTGCTTTTTTATTGGTTTTTTATAATAAAAAAAGTGAAACCGCTCGACCGACAGAATGTTATTAACAACAAACCGTTGAATTCTATTATTCGATTATTATTTCCATGCGAAGATTCTTAAAAAAATAACGATTTGTCAGAATAGCGTTAAGGGCAGAATTTAAAAAACGGGTTGTCGCGATCGTTTACTGACTAACACATTGATTGAATAATAAAAAACGCCGGCGCAGTGCCGGCGTTTGGTTTAAGCAGGAAAATCCGACGCTTTACGTCCCCGGATGCTCGTCCTGATCGACCGCAAAGCAGGCCACCATCTGCTCACCGTACTGTTTCAGCTGCGGCTGCAGCTGCACGCAGGTGCCGAAGGCGCGGCGGCAGCGGGCGTTGAACGCGCAGCCCGGCGGCGGGTTCATCGGGCTGGGCAGTTCGCCGGTCAGCTTGATGCGCTCGCGGCGCATATCCGGGTTCAACCGCGGCGTCGCCGACAGCAGCGCCTGGGTATAAGGATGGCGCGGATTGTTGAAGATCGCCTCTTTGCTGCCCTTTTCCACGCAGCGGCCGAGGTACATCACCATCACCTCGTCGGCGATGTGTTCCACCACCGACAGATCGTGCGAGATGAACACATAGGACAGCCCCAGCTCCTGCTGCAGATCCATCATCAGGTTCAGCACCTGAGCGCGCACCGACACGTCCAGCGCCGACACCGGTTCATCGGCGATCACCACGTCCGGGTTCAGCATCAGCCCGCGGGCGATAGCAATACGCTGGCGCTGGCCGCCGGAAAACATGTGCGGGTAGCGGTCGTAATGCTCGGTCTTCAGGCCGACCTTCGCCATCATCTCCAGCGCTTTTTCCCGCCGTTCGGCGGCGCTGAGCGGGGTATTGATCAACAGCGGCTCCTCGAGGATCTGCCCGACCTTCTTGCGCGGGTTGAGCGATCCGTAAGGATTCTGGAACACGATTTGGATCTTCTGGCGGCGCAGTTTCTCGGCCGAGACGTCCGGCTTCAGCAGGTCCTGCCCCTGATAGTACAGCTCGCCGCCGGTCGGCACTTCGATCATCGTCAGCAGGCGGCCGAGCGTCGATTTGCCGCAGCCCGACTCGCCGACCACCGCCAGCGTTTTGCCGCGCTCCAGGGTGAAGGAGACGCCGTCCAGCGCCTTGACCAGCCGCTCCGGCGCGAACAGGCCCTTTTTCACCGGGTAATGCTTCTTCAGGTCGATCGCCTGCAGTAAAGGTTGATTCTGGCTCATACGGTCGGCCTCCCCGCATCATCCAGCGGTGTGTGACATTTAACCTGACGGCCGGGAATGCTGCGCAGTTCCGGCTCCTCGTTACGGCAGCGCTCGTTGGCATAGGGACAACGCGGGTTGAGCAGGCAACCGGTCGGGCGATCGTATTTGCCCGGCACCACGCCCGGCAGCGAAGCCAGGCGCGCCTTGTCGGCGGCGAACTCCGGCAGCGCGCGCAGCAGCGCCTGGGTATAAGGATGGCGCGGCGCGCGGAAAATCTCCGCCGCCTTGCCGGATTCCACCACCTGGCCGGCATACATCACGATGATGTGGTGCGCGGCTTCGGCCACCAGCGCCAGATCGTGGGTGATCAGCACCAGCGCCATGTTTTCGCGCTGCTGCAGGTCCAGCAGCAGTTCGATGATCTGCGCCTGGATGGTCACGTCGAGCGCGGTCGTCGGCTCATCGGCGATCAGCAGCTTCGGCCGACAGGCGATGGCCATGGCGATCATCACGCGCTGGCTCATGCCGCCGGA
Organism: Serratia sp. A07; assembly: GCF_058725505.1. Classification (NCBI taxonomy): domain Bacteria; kingdom Pseudomonadati; phylum Pseudomonadota; class Gammaproteobacteria; order Enterobacterales; family Yersiniaceae; genus Serratia; species Serratia sp. A07. Next base: position 6,982 of record NZ_JBZXDO010000012.1, on the reverse strand, counting down.
AAGCTGGTGCGGGTACACGTCCAGCCGCGAGGCCGGATCGGGAATGCCCACCTGGGTCAGCAGGTCGATAGCGCGCTGGCGGCGAGTGCGGCGGTTGCCGCCCTGATGCACCTTCAGCGCCTCCATGATCTGGTAACCGACGGTATAGCACGGGTTCAGGCTGGTCATCGGATCCTGGAAGATCATCGCCACTTCAGAACCCACCAGCTGGCGGCGCTCTTTTTCGGAAATCTTGCGCAGATCCTGGCCGTTGAACTCCAGCTTGTCGGCCATCACCTTGCCGGGGAAATCGATCAGGCCCATGATCGCCAGCGAGCTGACGGATTTGCCGGAGCCGGATTCACCGACGATGCCGACCACCTGGCCTTGCTCCACGCTGTAACTGATGCGGTCTACCGCGCGGAACGGGGTGCCTTCGTCACCGAAGTGCACCGAAAGCTTGTCTACATTCAATAACGCCATCTCTCTCGTCCTCTGTTACTGCTTGAGTTTGGGGTCGAGAGCGTCACGCAAACCGTCCCCCATCAGGTTAAATGCCAGCACCGTCAGCAGGATCGCCAGGCCGGGGAAGGTCACTACCCACCAGGCGCTTTGCGCGAACTGCAGCACGTCGGAGAGCATGGTGCCCCACTCCGGCGTCGGCGGTTGCGCGCCCATGCCCAGAAAGCCGAGAGCGGCCATGTCCAGAATGGCGTTCGAGAAACCGAGAGAAGCCTGCACGATCAAAGGCGCCAGGCAGTTAGGCAGAATGTTGACGAACATCTGGCGCAGCGCGCCGGCGCCCGCCACCCGCGAAGCGGTGACGTAATCGCGGTTCACTTCCGCCAGCACCGCCGCGCGCGTCAGACGCACATAGTGCGGCAAGGCGACGAAGGTAAGCGCCAACGAGGCGTTGACGATCGACGGCCCGAACACCGCCACCAGCACCAGCGCCAGCAGCAGGCTCGGCAGGGCCAGCATGATGTCGACGACGCGCATGATCACCGCATCCACCGCACCGCCGAAGTAGCCGGCCAGCAGACCGAGCACCACGCCCATGATCAGCGACAGCACCACCACCAGGCAGCCGACCAGCAGCGACAGGCGCGCACCGTACATCAGGCGCGACAGCACGTCGCGGCCCACGTCGTCGGTGCCGAGGAGATATTGCCAGCTGCCACCCTCTTGCCACACCGGCGGCTTGAGCAGCGCGTCGCGGAACTGATCCGCCGGCGCATGCGGCGCCAGCACCCCGGCGCCGAGCGCGATCACCAGCATCAGAACGATATACACCAGGCCGACCACGGCCCCTTTATTGCGCTTGAAATAGTGCCAGAACTCCTGAAACGGGGTCATCGGCTTCGGCGCACCTTTAACTGCAGACTCAGTGATTTGAGACATGAGAGCGCCCCTTATTTCTTGTGGCGAATACGCGGGTTGACCACGCCGTAGAGCACGTCTACCAGCAGGTTAACCAGAATGATCATACAGGCGACCAGCAACACCCCGCCCTGCACCACCGGGTAATCGCGGCGCTGCAGCGCGTCGATCAGCCAGCGGCCCAGTCCCGGCCAGGAGAAGATGGTTTCCGTCAGGATGGCGCCGGCCAGCATGGTGCCGACCTGCAGCCCGATCACCGTCACCACCGGCAGCAGCGCGTTGCGCAGCGCGTGGACGACGATCACCCGCATGCGGCTCACGCCCTTGGCGCGCGCGGTGCGGATGTAGTCTTCACCCAACACTTCCAGCATCGAGGAGCGGGTCATGCGCACGATCACCGCCAGCGGGATGGTGCCCAGCACGATGGCCGGCAGGATCATGTGCATCACCGCGTCGATAAAGTCGCCCGGCTCGCCCCAGATCAGAGTGTCTATCAGCATGAAGCCGGTCAGCGGATGACTGTCGTCGAGGAAGACCGTGTCGCTGATGCGGCCCGACACCGGCGTCAGGTTAAGCTGCACCGACACCAGCATGATCAGCATCATGCCCCACCAGAAAATCGGCATCGAATAGCCGGTCAGCGAGATGCCCACCGCGGTGTGATCGAAGACCGAGCCGCGCTTGACTGCCGCCAGCACCCCGACCGGGATGCCTACCAGCACCGCAAACAGCATCGCGCAGAAGCCCAGCTCCAGCGTGGCCTGAAAGCGCGGAACGAACTCGCTCCAGACGGAGATGCGGCTTTTGAGTGAGGTGCCCAGATCGCCGTGCAGCACGTTGGACACGTAGGAGAAATATTGTTGATAGAGCGGCTTGTCCAGCCCCATTTCCGCCATCAGCTGCGCGTGGCGCTCGGCGGAGATACCGCGTTCCCCGGCCATGATGGTCACCGGGTCGCCGGGGATCATATGGACGAATGCAAAAGTCAGCAATGTAATGCCGATAAACGTTGGGATAACTAACCCCAAACGTCGGAGTATGAACTGCAACATATCCCGAACTCTCTGTATCAATGCCCGGCAGCTCATCGTCCGCCAGGCTTATTAACGCTCACATGCCTTTGAACGATTCGACGGCCATACGCCGGAGACTGGTCAGCAGGGGCGCAAACCTGTTGCGCCCCTGCAAGTCCATTCGTGCGTCTCCGGTAAAGCGGTCGAAATCAGTCTACAGAGACATTCTCGAAGTGATGCTTACCGAGTGGATCCACGACGTAGCCTTTCACTTCCTTACGCACAGGCTCGTACACGGTGGAGTGTGCGACAATCAGCGCCGGAGCCTGATCGTGCATCACCACCTGCGCCTGCTTGTACAGTTCGATGCGCTTGTCGTGGTTGGATTCGGCGCGCGCCGGTTGAATCAGATCTTCAAACGGCTTGTAGCACCAGCGGGAGTAGTTGGAGCCGTCTTTCGCCGCCGCGCAGCTGAACAGCGTGGCGAAGAAGTTGTCCGGATCCCCGTTGTCGCCGGTCCAGCCCATCATCACCGTCTGGTGCTCGCCCGCTTTGGCGCGCTTGAGGTATTCACCCCACTCATAGGTCACGATTTTGGCTTTCACGCCGATCTTGGCCCAGTCGGCCTGGATCATTTCCGCCATGCGGCGCGCGTTCGGGTTGTAAGGACGCTGTACCGGCATCGCCCATAGGTCGATGCTGAAGCCGTCGGCCATGCCCGCTTCTTTCAGCAGTGCTTTCGCCTTGGCCGGATCGTAAGCGTAATCCTGCACCGCGTCGTTATAGCCCCACATGGTCGGCGGGATCAGGTTCTTGGCCGCCTGGCCCGCGCCCTGATAAACCGCGTCGATGATCGCCTGCTTGTTGACCGCCATGGTCAACGCCTGGCGCACCTTCAGGTTATCCAGCGGCTTTTTCTCGACGTTGAACGACAGGTAACCCACGTTCAGGCCCGGCTGTTCCATCAGGTTGATGGACTTGTCTTGCTTCATGCGGGCGATATCGGCCGGGTTCGGGTACGGCATCACCTGACATTCGTTTTTCTGCAGTTTGGCGTAGCGCACGGAGGCGTCAGGCGTGATGGAGAACACCAGGCGATCGATCTTCGGCTTGGTGCCCCAGAAACCGTCGAATGCCTTGTACAGGATCTTGGAGTCTTTCTGGTATTGCAGCAGCTGGAACGGACCGGTGCCGATCGGATTCAGGTCGACTTTCTCCGGCGTGCCGGCTTTCATCATCACGTCGGCATATTCGGCGGACAGGATGGACGCGAAGTCCATGCCCAGGTCAGCCAGGAACGGCGCCTCCGGGCGGTTCAGCACGAAGCGCACGGTGTTGTCGTCCACTTTTTCAATCTTGGCGATCAGCTTAGGCATGTCCATGCCTTCAAAGTATTCGTAACTGCCGCCGGACACTTTGTGGTAGGCGTTGTTCGCATCCAACTGGCGCTCAAAGGAGAACACCACGTCGTCGGCGTTGAAGTCGCGCGTCGGTTTGAAGTCTTTGCTGCTCTGCCACTTCACGCCTTTGCGCAGGTGGAAGGTGTAGGTTTTGCCGTCTTCGCTGACGTCCCACTTCTCAGCCAGGCCCGGCTGCAGTTCGGTGGTGCCGATTTTGAATTCGACCAGGCGGTTGTAGATCGGTACCGAGCTGGCGTCGTAGGTGGTGCCGGAGGTAAACAGCTGCGGGTTGAACCCTTCCGGGGAACCTTCAGAACAGTAAACCAACGTCTTGGCCTGAACGCTGGCCGCCACGGTCAGCGCGATCAGCCCAATGCCGAATTTCAGAACCCCCGATTTACCCAAGGAACGTGTCATCGTTAGTGCTCCATTGTGTGATGTGATGTGTGTAATTGCCGCCAGACCTGTATTTTTTATTGCGTGGCCTGTGCGATCGGCGCCCGAAGGCAGAAGGCGTACGAGGAGAGAATGCCGGATGGAACGCATCGCGGCGGGGACGTCTGAGCGCGTGGAATTCACTCAAACAACTCTCGCTCTTACCCCTGAGGCTATCAAGTTGCCAACTGTTTGGGGTGTCGTCAATATAACCAGTGGGGATTTACGCAGACTGTGAGAAACAGCAAACAAACATAAAAAAAACCTTTTGTTAACAGTTCCAGCATGAAAATTTATGCTAAGCGGTCATTTTTAGCGCATTGGTCTGACCCTCACAAACTTACTGGTTTTTAACTCCGTTAAAAAACCCCAAAACTTTGTTGCTGAATGATGAATATCTGAACGGTTATTTTTGTGATCGCCGTTAAAGACAGGAGGAAATGCTGAAGGATTACCCAAAAGGGTGAGTCCGATGGCCGCGTTTTTCCCAGGGTGTCGCCACAATCTGTGCGGCGTAAAAAAACTTTCGGCGGTGAAAAAGCCGGGGGCGAAAGGATATCCCCCGGCAACGCACTGCAACCGATTATTGAACGCCGGCGCTGTTGCCCAGGCTGGCGTTCATGCTGTTAAGAATATCGCCGTTGTCCGCATCGATCTCCCAGGAGAACAGGCCGCCCAACTGCTTATCCAGCACGTACTTGCCTTTGGCCTGCACCGAGCGGGCATCGTCGAAGGTGATCAGATCGCCGGTGGAAGGCTTGAACACGTAAGGCGCTTCCGCCGTGGCGTCGTAGGTGTACTGCCACTCACCGCTCATGAACTGGCTGGCGATTTGGCGGTAGTCCACGATGCCGTTCTCCCAGGTGCCTTTAACCGGCCCGGTGGCGGTGCCGGTAAACGGAATATTGTTCTGGTAGCCGTTCACCCCGGTCCAGCCGCGGCCATACATGGCGGTGCCGACCACGATCTTGCCCGGCTTGACGCCCTGCGCCAGCAGCGCATTGACGCCGTTCACCGTGGTGTAGGCGGTGTCCGGTTTCCAGGCCGGCGCATTCAGCGCGGTCTGATGCCCCAGGTTCTTCAGATCGAAGGCGCCGTAGAAGTCGTAGCTCATCAGGAAGATGTGATCCATCGAGTTCTGCGCGACGTTGTAAGCCACCTTATCGATCTTGTCCTTGCCGGCGCTGATGGCGGAAGTCAGCTCATACTTGCGGCCGGTTTCCGCCGACAGCTGATCCAGCATCACCCGCAGCTCCTTCATCAACAGCACATAGGTTTCCCCATCCTGCGGGCTGCCCAGGTTCGGGTTGGCGCCTTTGCCGCCCGGGAACTCCCAGTCGATATCCACGCCGTCGAAGAACTTCCAAGTCTGCAGGAACTCTTTCACCGAGCCGACGAAGCGATCGCGCTTCACCTTGTCACCCATGAAGAAGAACGGGTCAGACAGCGTCCAGCCGCCGATCGACGGCAGGATTTTCAGGTCAGGGCGCGCCTGCTTCAGCGCCATCAGCTGGCCGAAGTTGCCCTTGTAGGGGTCATCCCAGGCGGTGACGCCCTTCTGCGCTTTTTGCAGCGCGGCAAACGGATCGTGGATCGAGACTTTGAAGTCCTCGCGGCCCTGACAGGAGCGCTGCAATGCCTGGAAACTGCCTTCGATCTCTTTCAGGCTGTCGTTGATGCCGTTGCCGCCGCAGATCGGGATAAATCCGTACAGCAGGTGGGTCAGGTTTTGCGCCGGGATCTTGTCGACGGTGAAATTGCGCCCGTAAACGCCCCACTCGACAAAATAAGAACCGACGACTTTGCCGGAGTTTTGTTTATAAGGTTTGTTCTTTTCCAGCAGCGGCTCTTTCAACGGCGCCAAATGGCTGCCGTCGGTGTCGGCCACCACAATTTCGGTGGCGTCGCTGGCGGTGCAGCCGTCGGCATTACACAGTGCCACCTGCATTTGATAACGGCCGCCTTTATTCACTTTAAAATTCGCCGTACCGGAAGAACCGGTTGAAGGGCCGCTCCACGCCTCTTTGCCATTTAATAAAATTTTTGCCGTCGTGCCGGTGTCGCCATTCCATAAATTCCAGGAGACAGAAACGTCAGCGGCATTTTTTACCTTCACCAGATTATTATAAGCGGTGGCCGCCTGATCGACTTCGACGATGGCAAACTTGGTGTTGCCCCAGGCGATGGTCGGCTTGCCCGGCACGGCGGCCTGCGCCGCGGAACACAGCGTGCTGCCGATCAACAGCGCCAACAGCGGTTTATTAAATTTGCGCATAACTGATTCCTTTATTCCGAGAGGATAAACATAAAAGAGTTAATCGACGCCACGCATTGCCGGAGAAAAATGATCCCGCAATAATCCACGAAGATTAACGTTAATAAATAATCACGGTATTTCCCACGCGGCGGGAATAAGAGCTCCCGCGTTGTCCATTCAGACTATAGGTAAAAAAAACGTGAAAACAAGAGCGCTATCAACCGGGTTTTATTTGGCAAGCATGAATTTATTTGAATATAAAAATAAGAACCTAATGGGAATAAGGAGTGTGAATTAATTAAGCGTAAAGGATAAATATATTTCACGAGGACGGCAGATTGAGGCACGCCATAAAGCGCAGCCGACCGTATCGGAGGAGGTACTCATCCTCATAAACGACGGACGAAAAAAAACCTGCTTTAAAAGCAGGTTTTTCGAATGGTGGTCGGCGAGAGAGGATTACGCGCATCTTTGATGCGCGCCCTGCGGGCCGTTGCTGAAGCAACGTTGTCTCGCTT